>JAJZYI010000096.1 GCA_021798135.1 Actinomycetes bacterium
GGTCGGAGCCGGGGTGCCGCTGCCGCCGGGCCCCGGCGGGGCGGCGCCGCCGGCAGGGGTGCCGGTCAGGCCGGGCGCCGGCGAGCCCGACGCCGTCCCGGGTCCGCCGGCGGCACCCGACGACCGGTTCCACGAGCGCCAGACGAGGCGGTGGACCGGGACGTAGCGGGGGATGTCTCGCAGCCCCGGGATGAACGGCACGGCGAGCAGCAGGATCGTCGCGATGCCGGTCATGTAGATGGCGATGAGGTCGACGTTGGCGGAGTCGCGCCAGCCCGGCAGCTGGTACCACAGGGTGTAGAGCCAGAGCCACGGCTGGCCGGGGTAGCTCCCCGTCTCGTTCATGACGCCCCACTGGTTGCCGGTCAGGTGCTGCGCCTGTGCCAGCGACGAGAAGTAGTTGCCGTCCTCCAGGAACAGCAGGGGCTTCGTGTAGTTCGTGCCGTAGAACTGGCGCTGGGCCAGCAGGTCGGTGTCGAGCGCGCCCGAGCGGGCCAGGGTGAGCTCGCTGGCGACGAGCGTCGGCACGGGGCCGTCGTCGGCGGGCGGCACGACCGGCGTGCCGTCGACGAAGCGGACCTTGTCGACGGCCTTCAGGTAGGCGTTGGCCCAGGCGACCTGCTGGGCCTTCGGCGCGGCGCGGTACTCGTCGAGGGCGCTGGCCAGCCTCGGGTCGGTCACGGCGAGCTTCGACAGCGGCGACAGGACGAACGTCTCGGCTGCGTCGATCGGCTCGCGCACGCCGGCGAGCATCTGCCAGCCCACGATGATGCGCTGGCCGGTCGAGGCGTGGTTGTAGGGCGGGCCGTAGGTGGCGGTCTCGCTGGTCCCGGCCAGCTCGCTGGCGGCGGTGCCGAGGAAGTCCGCGGGTGCGACGCGTGCCCAGGACTGGACCGTGACCGGGGGCTCGTCGGGCGACGACAGGATGGCCGCCAGGGCCACGACGAGCACGAGGACCACGCCGGTGGCGACCGTCGCCTCCTTCAGGATGTCGTACCGGCGGGTCGGGCCCCGCCACTCGGCCGTGTCGGCAGCCCGCGCCCTGCGGAGCTGCGCCCGCCCGCGCACGGCCCTGACCGGCAGCGGGTGTGACACGCCGCGCACCCGGACCAGCAGGACGTGGCCGCCGACGATGGCCAGGAGCACGATGGGGATGAGCACGATGTGCCACATGAGCATCTGGCCGAAGTTCATGAGGTTGAAGAACGCCCCCAGGCCGGTGGCGTTGATGGCGTCCTTGCCGTTGGTGGAGATCCACTGCGAGTCGAAGTTCTGCTGCGAGAGGTAGCCGGTGAAGCACTCGACGACCGACGCCATGAAGGCGACCACCCCGCTCACCCAGGTGAGCCGCCGCTTGCCCCGCCACGCGGCCATCCAGAACTTGCCCCAGAGGTGGATGACCATGAAGGCCATGAACATCTCCACGCTCCACAGGTGCAGGCTGTTGAAGAAGTGGCCGACCGGGTTGTAGTGCCACCAGTCCGGGCCGCCCAGGGCGATGGCGAACCCCGACGCGATGACCACCGTGAGCGCTGCCACGGTCGCCACGCCGAACACGTACACCCACGAGGCGACGTAGGCCGGCTGGCGGTCCGGCAGCAGCTTGCCCGGCGGGAGCTTCCTCAGGCCGAGCCGCCTGACCTTCGCGGTCCACATGCGCGCCGTCTCGGGGTCGGTGTCGTCCCCGCCACCGTCGGGGCCGCGCGGGCTCGCGGCACCCTCGCCGCCGCCGCCGCCCGCCGCGCCGCCGGCGGCGGACCCGTCGCCGGCGGCCGGCGGCTGGGACCGGCCGTGGCGGGAACCGGGGAACGGCACCAGCAGGGCGGCCGCGAAGATCACGATCATCACCAGGACCAGGACCAGGTTGGCCACCGAGACCTGGAGGATCCCCCAGTGGATGTAGCTGCCAGGGCCGTTCAGGTCGACCGCGGCCGCGACGAGCGGCGCCGTGGGCATCGTGGCATCTCCTCCTTCCGCCGTGGCCCGGGGGATGGCCACGGCTCGCTCACCCGCAGGCCGGCCCGTGGCAGACCCTGCGAGCGGAGTTGACGCATTGTCGCCGGGCCGGTCGCCCCAACCTTAGGGTCGAACGTCCTTTCTTTTGGTGGAGGCAAGTGGCCGGGGCTCGGCCGGCGGGTGCGCTCGCCGGAGCTCCAGCAGCAGCGCGGCGCCGAAGAGGACCACCGGCGCCTCCACGGCCAGGAACATCACGCGGTAGCCGGCCGCGGCTGCCAGCCACCCGCAGGCCAGCGGCACCAGCACGCTCACGACGTTCGTCGACGCCATCAGCCGGGCGTTCGCCCGGCCGAGGTCGGCCTGCTCCACGCCGTCGGCCACGATGGCGGAGGCCAGCGGGAACGTCAGGCCGTGGGGCGCGCCGAGGACGGCCATGGCGACCAGGTAGGCGCCGTACCCGTGGCCGGCGGCCAGCAGGGCCAGCCCGGCGGCCGTGGCGAGCACCGAGGCGGTCAGCACGGCGCGCCGGCCGCGGAGCGGCGACGCGGCGGCGACGGCGGCCCGCACGGCCATGGACACGCCGAAGAACGCGCCGAACCCGAGCTCGGCGTCGGCGGCGCGCGCGCCGTCGGCGTGGCGGGCCAGCAGCGCGGCGAAGGCCAGGAGGGCGACGAACGGCGCCTGGTACGTGAGCATGGTGGCCAGGGCCAGGCGGAAGGCGGGCAGTCGCAGCAGGCCGGGGCGGTCCCGGCGGCGTCGGGCCTCCCGCCGCCGGCTGCCGGCAGGTGCCGCGCCGGCGCGGCGCGCGGCACCAGCGAGGGGTGCGGCGTCGGCGGGGGACGCTGTCTCGGGGAGGGGCACGGCGTCGGCGGGGGACGCTGTCTCGGGGAGGGGCACGGCGTCGGCGAGGGGCGTGACCTGGAGCGCGCCGGCGCCGGGGACCGTCGGCGGGACGCTGGCGAGCCACCGTCGACGGGCGGCGGCGGTGCTGATGGCCGTCGCTGCCAGGGGCAGGACGGCGAGCGCGCCGAACGCGCTGCGCACCGAATCGCCCACCAACCTCAGCACGCCGGACTCGACCAGGGGACCGAAAGCCAGGCCGATCGACAGGGCGAGGGCGTAGACGGCCAGGGCTCGGGCCCGGTCCTGGCGCGGGGCGCTGCCGATCGCGGTCATCGTGGCCGGGAACACGAGCCCGCCGCCGGTCCCCAGCGCGATCGCGCCCAGCCACAGCCCGGGAACGCCCGTGTGGAGCGCAAGCAGCACGAACGCCACGAGCACCATGGCCTGACCGGCGGCCAGCGTGGCGAGGGCGGTCCGGGCGGTCACGCGTGCACCGAGCACCGCCGCGGTGACCACGCCCCCGGCACCGGAGGTGGCGGCGACGATGCCGAGGATGCCGTTGGCGATCCCGATCTGGTGGGCGACCAGCGGGAAGGTCGTCTGGCCGGTGTTCTGGGAGGCTCGGCCCAGCAAGGTGATGCCGAGGAGGAACGGCGCCACGCCGCCGATCGACGGCTCTCTCCACCAGGTGCGGGCCCGAGGGGGCCGTCCTCGCGCTGCGGGTGGCCGCCGGCGGCGGACGTGGTCGCGGCGGGGCGGTGCGGGGGTGGTCGCACCCCGGTTCGGCGGCGGTCCGGGCCGGACGGTCGGGTCCTGGGGGTCGGCTCCGCCGTGCGAGCCGGCAGGCGCGGCGCCGGCGCCGGATCCGGCGCTCCCCATCGGCGTGAGCCTACCGCCCTCCCGGCACCGTCCGATCCGTCGCCGAGGCTCCGGCGGGCGCCGGGGGCGGGGCTCGGTGGAGGTGTGAGCCGGGGGCGAAACCTTGGCGGCGGCGCCCCCGGCTCGTCGTCCTCACTCCTCGCCGGTGCCGCCGCTGTGCATCTTCTCGTCGATCATGTGGACCACCGACGAGTCCAGCAGCGTGGTCACGTCCCCGAGCTCGCGGTGCTCGGCGACATCGCGCAGCAGCCGGCGCATGATCTTGCCGCTGCGGGTCTTGGGGAGGTCCGGGGTCAGCAGGATCTGGCGCGGCTTGGCGATGGGGCTGATGGTCTTGGCGACGTGGTCGCGCAGCTCGGCGACCAGCGCCTCGCCCGTGGCGTCGTCGACCTCGCCCTTGACCGTGACGAAGGCCACGACGGCCTGGCCGGTGGTGGGGTCGCTGGCACCGACCACCGCCGCTTCGGCGACCCGAGCATGCCCCACCAGCGCGTGCTCGATCTCGGCGGTCGAGATGCGGTGGCCCGAGACGTTCATGACGTCGTCGACGCGCCCGAGCAGCCAGAGGTCGCCGTCCTCGTCGCGCTTGGCGCCGTCACCCGCGAAGTAGCAGCCGGGGAAGCGGCTCCAGTAGGTCTCCTGGTACCGCTCGGGGTCGCCCCAGATGCCGCGCAGCATGCCGGGCCACGGGGCGGTGAGCACCAGGTAGCCGCCCTCCCCGTTGCCGACGCTCTTGCCGTCGTTGTCGACGACGTCGGCGGAGATCCCCGGCAGCGGCCGCATCGCCGCGCCGGGCTTGGTGGCGGTGATCCCGGGCAGCGGCGAGATCAGGATGCCGCCGGTCTCGGTCTGCCACCAGGTGTCGACGATCGGGCACCGCTCACGGCCGATGTGCGTGCGGTACCACATCCACGCCTCGGGGTTGATCGGCTCGCCGACAGAGCCGAGCAGGCGCAGGCTCGACAGGTCGTGGGCGGCGGGCAGCTCCTCGCCCCACTTCATGAGGGTGCGGATGGTGGTGGGCGCGGTGTACAGGATGGTGACCTTGTGCTGCTCCACGATCCGCCACCAGCGGTCCTGGCCGCCGGCGTCGGGCGTGCCCTCGTACATCACGGACGTGACGCCGTTGGCCAGCGGCCCGTAGACGATGTAGCTGTGGCCGGTGACCCAGCCGATGTCGGCGGCCGTCCAGAACACGTCGGTCTCGGGCTTGACGTCGAACACCAGGCGGTGCGTGGCCGACGTGTGGACGAGGTAGCCGCCGGTGGTGTGCAGGATGCCCTTGGGCTTCGCCGTGGTGCCGCTCGTGTACATGATGTAGAGCGGCTGCTCGGCGTCGAACGACTCCGGCTCGTGCGTCTCGGGCTGCCGGTCGACCAGGTCGTGCCACCAGTGGTCGCGACCCTCGCGCCACAGGACGTCCTGCCCGGTGCGGCGCACGACCAGCACCGACCGGACGTCGGGGCACTGCTCCAGGGCCAGGTCGACGCTCGGCTTGAGCGCGGACGCCGCGCCGCGGCGGTAGCCGCCGTCGGCCGTGATGACCACCCGGGCATCGGCGTCGAGGATGCGGCTGGCGAGGGCTTCGGCCGAGAACCCTCCGAAGATGACCGAGTGCGGGGCGCCGAGGCGGGCGCAGGCCAGCATGGCGACCACGGCCTCGGGGATCATGGGCAGGTACAGCGCCACCCGGTCGCCCGCCCTCACGCCCAGCTCCACCAGGGCGTTGGCGGCCTGGCAGACCATCTTCTGCAGGTCGGCGTAGGTGATGGTGCGCGTGTCGCCCTCGGGCTCGCCGACCCAGTGGAAGGCGACGCGGTCGCCGCGGCCGGCGGCCACGTGCCGGTCGACGCAGTTGACCGAGGCGTTGAGGCGACCGCCGACGAACCACTTGGCGTAGGGGAGGTCCCACTGCAGCGCCTGGTCCCAGTGGCGGTCCCACTGCAGGTTCTCGGCCTGGCGCTCCCACCAGGCGACCGGGTCGGCTGCGGCCTCGTCGTAGATCCCGGGTTGGGCGTTGGCGGCGGCCGCCAGTTCCGGGGGCGGCTCGAAGCGGCGGTGCTCCTGCAGGAGAGCGGAGAGCGCGGGTCCGCCGGGTTCGGCGTTCGTGTCGGTCATGGGTGTGTGCCTCGCAGGGTCGGTGCTGTGTCGCTGCGCAGGTCCTCCGGCGCAGCGGTGGCGTGGAACGGAGGAGCGTGGTGCCGGGGTGCCCGGGCGGCACCAACGTGGTGCACGGGCACCCCGGGCGGTGAACGGCTGGCGGTCGGGCCGGAGCCGGCGGGCCGGGACGGCCCGCACCCGCCGGGCTGGCCGGCGGCTCCGCCACCGTCGCGGCACGGCGTGCCGGCCGCGACGGTGGCGCGGTGCCCGGTCACCGGCCGCTCAGCGCGTGAGCGGCACGGTGGGCAGCACGACCTTGCCGAAGGTCTCGTTGGTCACGCCGGCGAACGACGTGTACCAGGCGGCCGCCGCGGTGGCGACGCCAACCCAGCCGCCGGCCTTGGTCCAGCCGCTCAGCGACTCGAAGGCGCCCACGGTGAGCAGCAGGAACGTGACGGTCAGCAGGACGAACACGGTGGCCACGGCGACCGACACCCGCAGGGAGGCGACCGTCATGTACGCCGTGAAGATCGTCCATCCGAGCAGGAACACGCCCACCGCGATGGGCATGTCGGCGCTGGCCACGCCGGGAGCCACGAACTTGCCGAACACGTAGTAGGCGATCCAGAACGCCCCGTACGAGGAGAACGCGAGCGCGCCGAAGGTGTTCTTCCGGACGAACTCCCACATGCCGGCCAGGAGCTGCGCGGCACCCCCGTACACGAGGGCCAGCGCGAGCGCCGCGTCGGCACCCGGCCCCCAGATGTTGGTGTTGCCGATGCTCAGGGCGAACGTCGTCATGGCGAAGGCCGCCAGGCCGAGCGGCGCCGGATCGGCGACCCGGTGCACAGGTGCCGGGGTGCTCTGTTCCGGGAGTTGCTCGACCCGTGCGGTCGTGGCATCGGTGGTCATGGTGTGCTCCTCCTGTGGCTCGGTGCCGTGCTGTGTCGCTTCCTCCGGTGGTGGGTCGTCGGTCGGTTCGGTTCGTCGCGCTCAGGCGGCCGCCGGCGTGCTGGCCCGGGTCGTGTGCCGGACGCGCGCCCGGCGCGAGGCCGGTGGGCGGCGACGGTACGGCCCGGGGCGCGGCGGTTCGCGGCGCGGCGAAACGGGTGGGGCGGAGCACGACACTGCGGAGCACGGCGCCGGCGTGGCGGGCGCCCGGCTGGGCGCTGCCCGGCTGGCGGCAGCAGCTACTGCGACGGCACTCCCGCGATCGGCGAGCACGCTCCGGCCGGGCCCGCCCGGCCGACCGCCCATGCTCCCCTCGGGTGTGCACGTGCTGTTCAATGCCCCTCCCTACCCGCCACGGTACTCCTCGCGGGCACGAATTCCCAGCACTCGGGCCTGGCGGGTGCCTCCGGGGCGCGGCAGGGCGCACGGTTCCTGCCCCGCGGTGCACGGGTCAAGGTTCCTGCCCGCGGTGCACGGGTCGCGGGTCATCGAGCGCCGGTCGGCGCTGGACCGCGGGCCGGCTCCGTCCGCGCCGCCGGGACGGCTCAGTCGACGAGCGCCCCCACGGTCGTCTCGGCCACGGCCTGCTGGGCCGGCTCGGGCGAGGCGGGGCCTTCCTGGCCGTGGATGTACTTCGCCCCTCGCAGCAGCGACGCGACGGCGCCCACGACGCACGCCACGACGGCGAAGTCGAAGGCTTCGTGCAGGCCCTTGCCGAAGGGGCCGGTGATGAGGTGGGGGAAGAACGAACGGCCGGTCAGGTAGGCGTAGGTGTGGTGGGGGAGCTGGCTGCCGGCGGGGCCGAGCAGCTGCGCCATGGGGTTGTAGCCGAGGAACGCGGCGAACAGGCTGCCGACCGGTGGCAGGTGGGAGATGCGCGTCGCCGTCGCCGCCCCGACCCCCTGCGCCGTCAGGCCGTTGAACATCGCGCCGGGGAGGCTGGCCGCCAGGCCGAGGATCATGAGGGTGAAGAAGATCCCGATCGAGAGCACCTGGGCCGACGACATGAACGTGACGGTCATGCCGGCGCCGGCGCCGCGCTGGTTCGGCGGCAGGCTGTTCATGATGCCGGTCTGGTTGGGGGCGCCGAACATGCCCATGCCGAGGCCGGTCAGGAGGAGGATCGCGCCGAAGGCCAGGTACGAGAAGTTCACCGGCAGGACCTGCAGCAGGACGAAGGAGGCCGCGGCGATCACGAGACCCGTCGTGGCGAGGGGCCTGGCGCCGACCCGGTCGGCGAGGATGCCGCTGGCGGGGCCGGCGATGAGGAAGCCCGCGGTGAGCGGCAGCATGTAGATGCCGGCCCACAGCGGCGTGACGTTGAAGGCGTAGCCGTGCTGGGGCAGCCAGATGCCCTGCAGCCAGATGATGATGATGAACATCAGGCCGCCGCGGCTCAGCGCGGCGAGCAGGTTGGCGGCGTTCCCGGCGGCGAAGGCCCGGATCCGGAACAGGTCCAGGTGGAACATGGGCTCGGCCACCTTGGTCTCGATGTAGCCGAAGGCGACCAGGACGGCGAGGCCGCCGAAGAGCATGACCAGCACGAACGGGCTGGTCCAGCCCATCGTGTGCCCGCCGTACGGCAGCAGCCCGTAGGTGATGCCCACCAGGATCATCACCAGGCCCACGGCGAACGTCAGGTTGCCCCACCAGTCGATGTGCGACTTCGTGCGGACGCCGGTGTCGCGCAGCTTCAGGTACGCCCAGACCGTCCCGAAGAGGCCGAAGGGGACCGACACCAGGAAGACGAGGCGCCACTCGACCGGGGCCAGCACGCCTCCGAGGATCAGCCCGATGAACGACCCGGCGATCATGGCGACGTTGTTGATGCCCATCGCCAGGCCGCGCTGGTGCGAGGGGAAGGCGTCGGTGATGATCGCGCTCGAGTTGGCCATCAGGAGCGCACCGCCCACGCCCTGGCCGATGCGCAGCACGATCATGTAGAGCGCCGCTGACGGCCCGTGCATCCACGTGATGGACAGCAGGATCGAGAAGACCGTGAACACGGCGAAGCCGAGGTTGTACATCCGCACCCGGCCGAACATGTCGCCGATGCGGCCCAGGCTCACGACCAGCACGGCGGTGACCACCATGAACCCCATCAGCATCCACAGCAGGTAGCTGGTGTTCCCGGGTGCCAGCGGGTTCAGCCCGATCCCCTTGAAGATGGCGGGCAGCGCGATGAGGACGATGGACGAGTTCAGCACCGCCATGAGGATCCCGAGCGTGGTGTTCGACAGGGCGATCCACTTGTAGCGGTCGTCGTGCTCGTGGTGCTGGTGGTGCCGGTGGTCGCGCAGGATGCTGCGGCGGCCGCCCCCGCTCGCGGCAGGCGCACCGTCCGCCGGGCCGCCGGCAGCGGCGCGAGCGGGCCCGTTCGGTCCGGCGGAGCCGTTCACGGCCGCGCGGCTCGACAGGGTGCGTGGCCGGTCTGCGGGGTCGCGAGGAGAGGCGGGCATCCCCGAAGCGTACGTTTACGTCAACGTTGATGCAAGTGTGCCGGCGGTGCCCGGTCCCGGTTCACCGGCCTGCGGTCCACCGGCCTGCGGTCCAGCGGTCAGCGGCGCAGCGGCCTGTGGTCCAGCGGCCTGCGGTCCAGCGGCCTGCGGTCCACCGGCCTGCGGTCCAGCGGTCAGCGGTTCACCGGCGCCATGTCGGCGTAGCGGTCGCCGGCGGTGGTCCCCGGGGCGAAGATCTCGTCCAGGCGGGAGCGCTCCTCGTCGGTCAGGCGCACGTCGTCGGCAGCGACGTTCTCCTCCAGGTAGCGCCGGCGCTTCGTCCCCGGGATGGGGACGACGTCCTCGCCCCGGCCGAGCACCCACGCCAGCGCCAGCTGGGCCGGGGAGATTCCCTTCGCGGCGGCGAGCGCGGTGGCGGCCTCGACCCTGGCGCGGTTGCGCTCCAGGTTCTCGCCGACGAAGCGGGGGTTGTGCCGGCGGAAGTCCCCCTCGGCGAGCGCGTCGGTGCCGGGGATGGCAGCGGTCAGGAAGCCCCTGCCCAGTGGCGAGTAGGCCACGAAGCCGATGCCGAGCTCGCGCACGGTGGCGAGCACCCCGTTCGTCTCCACGTCCCTGGTCCACAGGGACCACTCCGTCTGGAGCGCGGCGATCGGGTGGGTCGCCTGCGCCCGGCGGATGGTGTCGGGAGCGGCTTCCGACAGCCCGAGGTGGCGGACCTTGCCCGAGGCGACCAGCTCGGCCATGGCGCCGACCGTCTCCTCGATCGGGGTGTCGGGGTCCACCCGGTGCTGGTAGTACAGGTCGATGTGGTCGACGCCCAGGCGCTCGAGCGAGGCGTCACAGGCACGGCGGACGTAGTCGGGCCGGCCGTTGACGCCAATGCGCGTCCCGTCCGGGGCGCGCTCGTTGCCGAACTTGGTGGCCAGCACCACCTGGTCGCGCTGGCCGGCGATCGCCCGGCCCACCAGCCGCTCGTTGGTGAACGGACCGTACATGTCGGCCGTGTCGAGGAAGGTGACGCCGAGGTCGAGGGCCCGGTGGATGGTGGCGATCGACTCGGCGTCGTCGCCGGGCCCGTAGAACTCGCTCATGCCCATGCAGCCGAGGCCCTGGGCAGAGACGGTCAGGCTGGATCCGAGTTGGCGTGTCCGCATGCTCCCGTTCTACCCGCGGCGAGCTGCCGGCCGGACTGCGGCGGCCGGCGGGGGGCGCGGCGGTGACCGGGCCGTTCCCCGTCCACGCAGGGCCCCGGCTGGCGGCGGTCGTCGTCGCCGTCGACGGCGACGACGCGGCGAACTGGGCCGCCTGCCTGGCGAGCGCCGGCTGGACGGCGAGCGGCTGGGCACCGGCGGGACGGGGCGGTGTGCACGGTGACGCCGGCGACGCCGGTGGCGGGCCGGGACCGGCGGTGGCGGGACCCGGTCGGCGGCCGCCCGACGGCGAGGGTCCGGGCCGCGAGGAGCGGGACGGGCGCGGCGGCCGTCCCGCACTGCGCCGCTTCGGGTCCGTGGCCGACGCGTGCGGCGCCGTCACGGTGCACGCCGTGGTCGTCACCGACGCGGCAGGGTCGACGGCCGGCCTCGCCGATCTCGTCGACGCCTCCATCCGTTCCGGCAAGCACGTCCTCGGCCCGATGTCCATGGTGAGCGGACCGGCCGTGGCGCGCCGGTGGGCTGCCGCCGCGGCGCGAGCCGGCGCGGTCGTCCTGGTCCACGGGGCCCGCCTCGGCCATGCGTCCCGCGGCGGCCCGGGGACCGAGGGCCCGGTGAGCGGCGGCCCGGGGCAGGTCG
>JAJZYI010000097.1 GCA_021798135.1 Actinomycetes bacterium
GCGGGTGGGGTCCTGCGCCGTCGGCGGGCGGGTGGGGTCCTGCGCCGTCGGCGGGCGCGTGGGGTCCTGCACCGGCGTCGGCGGGCGGGTGGGGTCCTGCGCCACGGCGCTGGGACCTGCGCCTCACGAGCGGGGCGCGTGCGCTGGTGGTCGCCTGCATCGTCGTCGGGCTGCTGTGGCTCCCCCTCGCAGCGGTCGCCGAGCTGTCGGCGTCGCGGAGCCTGTCCCGGTACGTGCAGGCGTTCCAGGCCGAGACGGCGATCCAGCAGGACTACGCCAACCTCTCGAGCAGCCTGGCGGTCTTCGACCAGCGCTCGCAGGCCTGCGTCGGGCGGGCTCAGCCGCTGCCGTGCCAGGCGGCGGCGGACGGGACCTTCGCTGCCGCCCTCGCCACGTTCGTGCACGACCTCCGGGCCGTCGCCGTGCCGGCCCGGGCCGAGCACGCCGAGCAGGTCCTCGTCGCCGACGGGGAGCAGGCAGCCTCGACGCTGCACCAGCTGTCCGCGGCGGGGACGCCCAGCCGGTACCGGCAGATCGTCGCCACCTCCGACCTGCAGCAGGCCCTGACGAACTTCGACACGGACTTCGCCAACCTGCAGAGCCTCCTGCAGCAGAGCTGACGGGACGCCCTCGCGAGACGGCGCCGTGCCGGGTGGCGGTCGGGCTCGTCGGGGACGGGCAGGGCTCGGCCGTGGGCGGGGTCCGGCCGTGGGTAGGGTCCGGCCGTGGGTAGGGTCCGTGGATGACCAGCGCGTCGCCCGGGGACCACGCGGCTGCGGGCAGGGGGGCCCGACCCGACGTGGCGCCACCGGCGGCCCGACCCGACGCGGCGCCACCGGCGGCCCGATCGCCGGTCCGCCGGTCACCGGCAGGCGCCCCCGGTCCGCCCGACGAGGTCGCCACGGTCGTGGGTGTGGGTGGCGTGGCACTTGCCGCGGACGTCTGGGACGGCGAGCGGTGCGGCGTCCTCCTCGTGCACGGCCTGGCGTCCAACGCCCGGCTGTGGGACGGCGTGGTGGCGGCGTTGCAGGATCGAGGGCACGCGGTGTGCACCGTCGACCTGCGCGGGCACGGGCGGTCGGAGAAGCCCGGCACGGGCTACGCCGTGCCCACCGTCGCCGACGACCTGGCAGAGGTTGTCGGCGACCTGCGCCGTCGCCGAGGCGGGCCGTGGCGGAGGCCCGTCGTCGCCGGCCAGTCGTGGGGCGGCAACGTCGTCGTCGAGCTGGCGGACCGCCATCCGTCCGCCGTCGCCGGCGTGGTGGGCGTCGACGGCGGCGTGATCGAGCTCGCCGAGCGCTTCTCCAGCCCGGCCGGCGCCCGCCAGGCTCTCGCCCCGCCCGCCCTCGCGGGCACGCCGGCCGTCGACGTCGAGCGGGCGGTGCGCGTCGCGCACCCCGGCTGGTCCGATGTCGCCGTCGCCGGGATGCTGGCGAACTTCGAGCGCCGCCGCGACGGCAGCGTCGCTCCGTGGCTGACCTTCGAACGGCACCTGCAGGTCCTCGACGGCCTGTGGGCCCACCGGCCGTCGGCGGTCTTCCCCCGCCTCACCGTGCCCGTGCTGCTGCTGATGGCCGACGACGGCGGGCGCGGCCCGCTGGAGGCAGCCAAGCGCGCGGCAGTGGACCGGGCGGTCGCGTGCGCGGGCGCCGGGGCGCGGGCGGTGTGGTTCGCCGCCGACCACGACGTGCACGCCGAGCAGCCCGAGGCGGTGGCGCAGGCGATCGCCGACGCCGCGGTGGCCTGGACGGCCGGCGGCTGACGTCGCGGCGGGCGCCCGCCATCGCTGTCCTGCGGCCCAGGGCCGGGCTCGCGTTGCCTGGGGCCCGCGTTGCCTGGGGCCTGCGTGTTCGGCCAGGCTGCCCGGGGACAGCGCGCCCGGTTCGGCTGCCCGTCCGGCCTGCCGGTGCCCGGTGCCGGCTCGGGTGTCCGGCCGGGCCGCCCGTCCGGTCTGCCGGTCCCCGGGGCCGGCGGTCCTGCCGGACGCGAGGCCGCCGTCACACCCGCGCCCTACGATGCGCTGGCCGCCATGGTGGACGCCGCACCGGGGGGCGGGGAGCCCGTATGAAGATCCTGCACACCGCCGACATCCACGTCGACAGCCCGCTGCGGGGCCTGTCGTCGGCCGGCGACGCCCCGGTCGACGAGCTCCGGGGGGCGACGCGGCTCGCGGTGGAGAACCTCGTCGACCTGGCGGTGCGCGAGGCCGTGGACTGCGTGGTCGTGGCCGGCGACCTGTACGACTCGGACCGCGACGACTACGACACCGCGGTGTTCCTGCACCGGCAGTTCGCACGGCTGGCGGAGTCGGGCGCGGTGGTCGTGGTCGCCTACGGCAACCACGACGCCGCCAGCGAGATCACCCGGCGCCTGCGCCCGCCCCAGGGCGTCCACGTCCTCGCCACGGGCGCGCCGCAGACGATCACGTTCGACGACCTGGGGCTGGCCGTCCACGGTCAGGGCTACGCCACTCGGGCCGTGGTGGAGGACCTCGCCGCGGCGTACCCGGCGCCGGTCCCGGGCATGGCCAACGTCGGCGTGCTCCACACGGCGCTCGACGGCCGCCCCGGCCACCACCCCTACGCGCCGTGCACGGTCGAGGGCCTGGTGGCGCGCGGCTACGGGTACTGGGCTCTCGGGCACGTCCACCAGCGTGACCACATCGAGCGCGACGGCCGGCACATCGTGTTCCCCGGCAACCTGCAGGGGAGGCACGCCCGCGAGACCGGCCCCAAGGGCGCCACCCTGGTGGCGTTCGACGGGGAGCAGGTCGCGTCGGTGCTCCACCAGCCTCTCGACGTCGTGCGCTGGGTCCGGGTGTCCGTCGACGCCGGGGGCGCGCCGGACGTCGACGGCGTCTGCGCCCGGGTCGTCGACGCCGTCGCCGCTTCCGAGGAGGTGGTCGACGGCATGCTGTGCGCGCTGCGGGTCGTCCTCGGCGGGGAGACCGAGGCGGCCGACCGGCTGGTCGCCGAGCAGGAGCAGTGGGTGACCCAGCTCCGGGCGGACCTCGCCGGGTCGTCGGGCCGCAGGTGGCTGGAGAAGGTCGAGCTGCACGTCCGGCGGCCCGACCGCACCGGGGTGGTGGCGAGCGACGCGGTGCAGGCGGTGCGGGACCTGGTGGCGGCGGCCGCGGGTGATCCGGACCTGCAGGCGGAGCTCGCGCGCACCCTCGACCCCCTGCGGACGAGGCTCGGTGCCGACGCCGGTGCGCTCGACGCGTTGGGCGGCACCGGCCTGGTGCCGGGTGGGATAGCGCGGCTCCTCCCCGCCGTGGAGGCGCTGCTGCTCGCCGAGCTCGGGGGAGCCTGACGGTGCGGCTGGAGCAGCTCGACCTCGTCGCGTACGGGCACCTGGCCGGCCTGCAGCTCGACCTGGTCGGGAGCGCCCCCGGGCTGACGCTGGTGCTGGGCCCCAACGAGGCGGGGAAGTCCACCACCATGCGCGCCCTGACGGCGCTGCTCTTCGGCTTCGAGCGCGGCACCCCCGACCACTTCGGCCGAGGGCGCGAGAGCCTGCGCGTCGGAGGCCGGCTCGTCGGGTCCGACGGCACCGTGCTCCAGGTCGTGCGCCAGGGGCTGGCCCGCCAGCCGCTGGTGGGCGCCGACGGCGCCGCGGTCGCCGAGGGGGACCTGGCTGCAGTGCTCGGCGGGGCCGATCGGGCCCTGTTCACCTCGCTGTTCCGCGTGAACCATCGCGAGCTTCGCGACCGGTCCGAGGAGCTGCTTGACGGCGACGGGGAGCTCGGCCGCCTGGTCTTCGGCGCGGGGCTCGGGTCCGCCAGCCTCACCGACCTGCTCGCGTCCCTCCAGCGACGCCGCGACGCCCTGTTCCTCCCCCGGGGTCGTGACCAGGAGATCCCCCGCGCCCTCAAGCAGATCCGCGACCTGCGCAGCGAGGTCCAGGAGCTGCGCGTCCACGCCCGTGACTGGGAGCGCGCCCGCCGGGCCGAGGACGCGGCCGAGCGGCGCGTGGCGGAGCTGCGCGCCGAGCGGGCCGAGGCCCGCCTGGCCCACGAGCGCCTGGTGCGCCTCCAAGGTGCGCTGCCCGTGCTGGCGGCGCGCAACGCCGCGCTGGCCGAGCGCCAGTCGGTCCTGGCAGCCGGCCCGGTCCAGACGCAGGAGTGGGCCGACCGGGCCGGGCAGCTCCTCGGCGAGCGCGCCGAGGCCCAGGCCGACGCCCGCTCGTCGGCGAGCCAGCTCCAACGCCTCGCCGAGCAGCTCCGGCAGGTGACCCTGGCGCCGGACCTCCTGGGCCAGGCCGACGCCATCGACGACCTCGTCGCCGGCATCGACCGGTACCGCAAGGACACCGACGACCTGCCCGACCTGCGTGGCCGCCTCACGACCCTGCAGGAGGGCGTCGCCGACCTGAGCAGCCGGCTCGGGCTCGACCTCGCGCACGCCCGTGCCTTGACCGACCCCCAGCTCGACGAGGTCGACCGCCTGGCGGGCGAGCTCGCCGCCGCCGAGGCGGCCAGCGGTGCGGCCGCCGAGGAGGCGCACCGGAGCGCGTCCGTGGTCGCGGCCCTGCAGCGCGAGCTGGCAGGCGCCGCCGAGCTCCCGGACGCCGGGGCGGTCCGCCAGCGGCTCCAGGCGGCAGGACCGGAGCTCGGACGCCGAGCCGAGATGGCGGCCATGGCGGCCGAGGCCGACCGGGCCCGCGGCGACGTGCGGGCGGGGCTGGGGCGTCTCGGGCTCGACCCGGCCCGCGATCCCGAGGGTCTTCCGCTGCCCGACCGGAGCGAGGTCCGGCGGGCCCTGGCACGCCGTGCCGACCTGCAGGCAGCGGCGGCGCAGCTGTCGGAGCGGCTCCGCGGCGAGGACGCCGAGGCGGCGGACCTGGAGCGCCAGGCGGCCGAGCTGGCGGGCGCACCGGGGCTGCCCGACGCCGACGCCGTGGCGGCTGCCCGGCGTCGGCGCGACGCGATCTGGACGGCAGTCCGTCGCCACTGGCTCGGTGCCCGCCCCGCACCGGCCGACGGGAGCCGTGCCGCCGCTGACGCCGCCGCGAGCGGCACGGCCGATGGTGGCACCGGCGCCGCGGGCACCGTGCCGCAGGAGCTGGCGGTGACGATGGAGCGGGCGATCGCCGACGCCGATCGGGCCGACGACGACCGGTTCGCGCACGCCAGCCAGCTGGAGCGCCTGTCCGCCGTGCAGGCACGGCTCCGCACCGCGTCGGAGCGGCGCGCCGCCGTCCGGGAGCAGCTCCACGACGCCCGGGTCGAGCTCGACCGCTGGGCCGAGGGCTGGGCCGCGCTGTGGACGGCTCGCGGCCTGCCGCCGGTGGCGCCCGAGGACGGTGCCGACCGGCTCGACGACCTGGCCGCGCTGCAGCAGCAGGCGGAGGCGGCCCGGCGCCAGCAGGTCGCCGTCGACCAGTGGCACCGGGCCTGCGACGAGCACCGTCAGGCCCTGGCCGCGGCCCTCGCTGCGGCAGGGGCCGTGCCGGCGCACGAGGAGCTGGCCGCCCTCGCCGTCCAGGCCGACGAGCTGGTCGCGGCGGTGGCCGCCGCCGCAGCCGAGCGCGCCGCGCTGGACCGGCGCCTCGGCGACGCGCGGGACGAGGACCGGCGACGCCGGGAGGACGCGGCCCGGGCCGCTGCCGAGGTCGAGGGGTCACGCGGCCGGTGGGGCGACGCGCTGGTCCCCCTGCACCTGCCGGCGTCGACGTCGCCCGAGACGGCGCGAGCCGTCGTCGCCAGCGTCCGGCAGCTGCGCAACGACCTCCGCCAGGCCGACGACCTCCGCAGGCGCGTCGCCGGCCTGGAGCGCGACATCGCCGGGTTCGCCGGGCGTGTCGCCGCCACGGCGGGGGCCGTGGCCCCGCAGCTCGCCGGCCTCGACGTGGTCGGCGCGGTGGGCGAGCTCCGCCGCCGGCTGCAGGACGCACGCACCGCCGAGGACCGGCACCACGCGCTCCAGGACGAGCTCGACGAGCTCACGGGCCGGCACGAGCAGGCGGCCGACCGCCTTGCCCGCTGCGACGCGGCGCTGGCCGAGCTGCGGGCCGCTGCGGGCATCGCTCCCGACGAGCCGCTCGACGCGCACCTGGAGCGAGCCGGCCAGGCCCGCCGCCTCGGGGAACGGATCGAGCAGGCCGAGGCGCAGCTCCTGGCCCAGGGCGCCGGCCCGACCGTCGAGGCCGTCGTCGCCGCCGCGGCCGAGCACGACGCCGACGCGTCGCGCGTCGACGTCGCCGTTCGCGAAGCACACGACCGCATGGTCGGGCTCGACGAGGAGCTGGCCACCGCGGCCGACGAGCTGGGTGCGGCGCGCCAGGCCGTCGCCAGGGTCGACGGCAGTGGCAGGGCAGCTGCGGCCGAGCAGCAGGCCGAGGTCGCCCTGGCCGGTCTGTCGGGTGCCGTGGACCAGTACGCACGCGTGGCGCTCGCCCGCGAGGTGCTGCGCCGCGTCGTCGAGGACTACGGGCGCCGGAACCAGGCGCCGCTGCTCTCCCGGGCCGGCGACCACTTCACCCGGCTCACCGGCGGCGGCTTCTCCGGGCTGCTGGCCGACGGGGGACCAGGCGCGCAGCGGCTCCTCGCCCGCCGCCGCGACGGGCGCGTCCACGAGGTGGCCGAGCTGAGCGAGGGCACCATCGACCAGCTCTACCTGGCCTTCCGCCTGGCCGGCATCGAGCACCACCTCGACCGCGCCGCCGAGCCGCTCCCCGTCGTCCTCGACGACATCCTCGTCAACTTCGACGACGAGCGGGCCGCTGCCGCGCTGGGCGTCCTGGCCGAGCTCGGGCTCCGCACCCAGGTGCTGCTGTTCACGCACCACCGGCACGTCGCCGAGCTCGCCCGCGGCGTCCTCGGGCCGAGCCGCCTGCACGTGGCCGAGCTCGCCCCCGTGTCGCAGGCGGCGCCCGGGCCCGGGGAAGGCGCTCTGGCCGGAGCCTGACCGGCGCGACCCCGGGCCAGCCCCGCCGGGTCGGGTGCTGCCACGAGGCTCCCGGCGGCTCCCGCTTCGGGCAGGTTCCCCGATCGCGCCGGCTGGTCGCCTGGGGTGATGCCGGGCGTCGCGACCGCGGGACCCGCTCAGATCCCCTTGCCGGGGTTGAGGATCCCGAGGGGGTCGAAGAGCGCCTTGATCCGGCGTTGCAGGTCCAGCACGTCGTCGCCGAGCTGGCTGGCGAGCCAGGGGCGCTTGAGCGTGCCGACGCCGTGCTCGCCGGTGATGGTGCCCCCGAGGGCCAGGGCCAGGTCCATCACCGCCCCGAAGGCCCGCTCCGCCCGGGCGGTGGCGTCGGGGTCTCTGCGGTCGAACACCACCAGCGGATGGAAGTTGCCGTCGCCGGCGTGCCCGATGGTCGCGATCGTCGTGCCGTGCGCGGCGGCCACGCCCGCCACGCCCTCGACCAGGTCGGCGACGGCTGGCAGGGGCACGCCGACGTCCTCGATGAGCACCGTGCCGAGGCGCTCGACGGCCGGGATGGCCATCCGCCGGGCGGCCATGAACTGCTCGCCCTCGTCCGGGTCGTCGGTGGCGAGCACCTCGGTGGCCCCGCCGTCCTCGCAGCACGCCGCCATGGCGGCGGCGTCCGCACGGCCGCGGTCGCCGCCGGCGTCGGCCCGGCCGACCAGCAGGGCACCGCAGCCCGTGTCCAGCCCCATCCGCAGCTGCTGCTCGACGGCACGCACGGCGGTGGCGTCCATGAGCTCCAGCGCGGCGGGCCGGGTCGCCGCGGCGATGGCCGACACGGCCCGCCCCGCCGCGCCGACGGAGGGGAAGGTGGCGACCACCGTGACCGCCGGCGGCGGCGCGGGCCGCAACCGCAGCGTCACCTCGGTCACCACGCCCAGCGTCCCCTCGCTGCCGACGAACAGGCGCTTCAGGTCGTAGCCGGCCACGTCCTTCACCGTCCGTCCCCCGAGGCGCAGCGCCCGGCCGTCAGCCAGGACCACCTGCAGGCCGAGGACGTAGTCGGTGGTCACGCCGTACTTCACGCAGCACGCCCCGCCGGCGTTCGTGGCGACGTTGCCGCCGATCGAGCAGATCTCGAAGCTGGACGGGTCCGGCGGGTACCACAGCCCGCAGGCCGCGGCCGCCGCCTTGACCTCGGCGTTCAGCGCGCCGGGCTCGCACACGGCGACGCCTGCCGCGGCGTCGACGGCCACCGCCCGCATCCGCTCCGTCGACAGCACCACCCCGCCGTCGACGGCCATCGAACCGCCGGCCAGGCTGGTCCCGGCGCCGCGGGGCACCACCGGCACGCGGTGGCGCGACGCCCACCGCAGCGTCGCCTGCACCTCGCCGGTGGATGCGGCGCGGACGACGGCGACCGGCCACCCGGGGTCGGGCGAGCCCGACCGGTCGCACCGGTAGCCGGCGACGACGTCGGGGTCCGTGACCAGGGTGCCGGCCGGCAGCGCCCAGGCCAGCTCTTCGAGGATTTCGGGCGGGTCCGTGGTCCCGGCGGCCGTCCCGGTCGTCGTCGGGGCCGTCCAGCTGGTCGCCGTCCCGGCGGCAGCGCTGGTTGGCGTCCCGGGGGGAGCGCTGGTCGGCGTCCCGGGGGGAGCGCTGGTCGGCGTCCCGGGGGGAGCGCTGGTCGCCGCGCCGGTTTCGCTGGCCGGCACAGCCGCGTCGCTGGTCACGCGGCCGGGGCCGCCTGCGGGGCGGTCGCGTCGCTCGGTCACGGCTGTGCCCCGTCACGCCCCGGGCCGGTGCGGCCCTCGCCGGCGCGGCCGCGCGCGGGCGACGCCAGCAGCGGGACCAGCACGTCCCGGATGGCCGCCCGCACGAAGGGCACCATCGGGAGGCCCTGGAGCTCGTCGACCGTGAACAGCTCGACGGCCCGCCCCTCGGCGAGCCGGACGGCGGCAGGCTCGAAGTCGCCCTCGGCGTAGAAGACGCTCGCCACGGCGCCGCGTCCTTCGCGGTCGACGGCCTGGGTGAGCGGCTGCAGCGTCCCGAGCGCCAGGCCGGTCTCCTCCAGGACCTCCCGCCGGGCGCACTGCTCGGGCGTCTCGCCCGGCTCCACGCTCCCGCCGAACGTCCCCCACAGGCCCGGGTGGACGATGCCGGGATCGTCGTCGCGCAGGTGCAGGAGGATGCGCCCGTCACGGTGCACGAGGAGCACCACCGCCGAGGTGGGGGCGCCGGCGGGAGCCGGGCCGCTCGTCGTGCTCACCGCTGCGGCGCAGCCGACGTGCCGGTGAGCGCCGGCTCCACCACCGGCGGCGACAGCCGGCGGGCGGCGCGACCAGGCGCGGCCGGCCGGAGCCGGTCACCGTCGGTGACCCCGCGGGGCGTCGCGTCGGACCGCTGCACCGCGTGGTGGCCGCCACCGGGCGCCACCCACCGGCGTGCCCGGACGGCGACCAGGTCCATGCGGACCATGGTAGTGGTGACCGGGTCCGGCACATCGGCCGGCACCGGGCCGGCTCGTGTCACCGGGTCGCCGGCGTGGCAGCGACCGTCACCGGCAGCGTGCGTGGACCGTTGGCCGTGGGCCCCTGCGGTCCCGGGGGCGCCGGTACGATCGCGCCATGCGGGCAGGCGCGTGGCCGGGACGTAGCCGGTGACGACGATGTCGCTGGTGCTGGTGGACGCGTTCACCGACAGGCCGTTCGCCGGCAACCCGGCTGCCGTGGCGGTGCTGGACCGCTGGCCTCCGGACGGCGTGCTGCAGCAGGTCGCCTTGGAGCTGAACCTGTCGGAGACCGCCTTCGCCGTCCGCCGGGCCGACGGGGACCTGGACCTGCGGTGGTTCACCCCCACCGCGGAGGTCGACCTGTGCGGCCATGCCACGCTGGCGACGGCCCACCTGCTCGGCGGCACGGCCCGGTTCCACACCCGCAGCGGCCTGCTCGCCTGCAGCACCGCTGGCGACTGGATCGAGATGGCCATGCCAGCCGACCCGCCTGTGCCACGGCCCCTGCCGGACGGCACCGGGCTCCCGCGCGCGGTGTGGGCCGGCGTCGGGCGCTTCGACGCGGTCGCGGTGCTGGAGGATGCCGAGGCGGTGCGCTCGCTGGTGCCCGACCTCGCGGGCCTGGCCGCGGTGGCCACGCGTGCCGTGGTGGTGACGGCGCCGGGTGACCGGCCCGGCGTCGACATGGTGAGCCGCGTGTTCGCGCCCAACGTCGGCGTGCCCGAGGACCCTGTCACCGGGTCGGCACACTGCATGCTGGCCGAGCTGTGGGGCGATCGGCTCGGGCGCGACGAGCTCACCGGCGAGCAGGCCTCGGCGCGCGGCGGCCTCGTCCGCATGCGCCGTGCCGGCAGGACCGTCGTCGTGAGCGGCCAGGCTGTCACCGTGGGGCGAACCACGCTCGAGTGGTGAGCGGTCCGCCTGGCGGCCGTCCCCGGTGCCGCGCCACCGACGGCCGCCACGCTCGCTCAGCCCGAGGCTGGCAGGCCGGCGCGCCGGGCCGCTCGTGCCGACGACCGGCGGCGGCGGGGCTCAGCCGCCGGCTGCCGGGGCGGACATGGCCACGTCGTAGGACCACAGCTCGCTGTGCGTCGCCACCGGGCGCTGCTCGCCCTCCCCGCCGGGATGGCCGCCCTGCCCGCCGTCGCCCCGGTGGCCGTGGGCGAACGCGGGGGAGGCGACCCAGGCGTCGAAGGCGGCCTGGTCGCGCCAGCGGGTCACCACCAGCCAGGTGTCGCGGCCGTCAGTCGGCCGGAGCAGCTCGAAGCCCTCGAACCCGTCGGCCCGGTCGACGGCGCCGGCCCGCCCGGCGAAGCGGCGTGCGAGCTCCTCACCGCCGTCGGTGGGGACGGTGATGGCGTTGATGCGGACGATGCTCATGCCCCCATTGTGGCCGAGGGCCGGCTGGTGCCGGGTTCGCCCGCGGTCGACGACCGGCTGCGGCAGCCGGCCGCCTGGTCGGGTTCGCCCGCCTGGGCAGTCGGCGGGCCGCCGTCGGGTTCGCCCGCGGCCGGCGCCCGCCCGGGCCGGCGGCCGGCTGGTGCGGCGCCC
>JAJZYI010000098.1 GCA_021798135.1 Actinomycetes bacterium
GGGGGCGAGGGCGGGGGCGACGCCGACGGCCGGGCAGGCGAGCGCTCCCCGGACGCGCGCAGGCGCGACGGCGGCCCGGCCTGAGCGCCCGGTGCACTGACCGCCGGGGCTCGGGCCCGGCCGTCGTCACAGCAGGTCCGACACCCCTCCCCACGGTGGCCGGGTGAGGAGCACCGTGCCGAGCAGCCGGTCGCCGGGCAGCGCCACCAGCACCGCCGCATAGGGCCGCGCGGCCGTCGACGGCGCGCCCGCCACGGCGTCGACGGCCGACGGCCGGTAGCTCCCCCGGAACACGACCACGCACACCGACCGCAGCGACGCGGTCCCGTGCCCCGCCACCACCTGCGCCAGTCCGGGCCGCGCCGCCAGCGCCCGCGCGTCGACGAGGCGCACCCCGGCGAACCTCCCGCGGTGGTGCACGGCCGTCGCCGCCACGGGGAGCGCCCGGTAGCAGGCGCTGACCGGTGTGGCCATGGTGTTGCGGGCCGACGTGCACGCCGACAGGGTGGCGCCGCCGAGCACGAGCAGGAAGCCGGCCGCCACCGCCCGGGCGCGCCGGCCCACCGGCACGCGCCTGGACCTCGCCGCCGACCGGGGCGGTCCTGGCGAGGGCACCGACCGGCCCACCGCCCTCACGGCACGCCGCCGAGCGGTTCACCCGAACCGGGCATGCCGTCGCCATGTCTCTCGGGCACCTCGATCCCGCCGGTCGCCTCGATCCCACCGGTCGCCTCGACCCCGCCGGGCACACCGGAACGGCCGGCCACCACAGGCACCTCCACCCAGGAAACCGCCATGCCGGGCGCACCGGCACCGCCGACCAGGCCCGCGCTGGATCCGGTCGGGCCGCCGGTGCCGGCCAGCCGGCCCCTGGGACGCCAGCGGCCCTCGGGAGCCGCCACCCGCCGGTCGTCCCAGACCATGCCTCCCCACATCGCCCAGCCGAACGGCAGCGGCGCCCAGTAGCTGAGCAGCCGGTAGAGTAGGACGGCCGTGGCGGTCGACGCTGCGTCCCCGCCGAAGGCGACCAGCGCGATGGTCATGCTCCCCTCCACCACGCCGAGGCCGCCCGGCGTGACGGGGAGGTTGGCGGCCAGCTGGCCGGCGCCGTAGGCCAGCAGCAGGCCCCGCCAGGGAACCGGTGCGCCCACCGCCAGGAAGGCCACGACCAGGCACGCGCAGTCCAGCAGCCAGTTCGCGCCGGTCCAGGCCACCGCGCTCGCCATCTCCACCGGGCGGACGCGGACCGAGCCCAGGCTCGCCACGGTCCTGCGGAGCCGGGCCCTGGCGTCCCGCGCCCCCGCCGCCAGCGCGCGCCGGTAGCGACCTGCCAGGCGAGGCGGGCCAGCGGCACGGCCGGCCACGTGGCCGCCCAGGGAGACGGCGCCGGCGACGACGGTGACCGCACGCCCCGCCCGCGCCACCTGGCGCAGGACCCAGGCGAGGGCCCGGCGCTGCACCAGCAGGACGGCGCCGGCCGCCGCCACCACCACGACCCCGGCGGTGACGCCGACGAGCCCGCTGCCGGCACCCTCGGCGCCGGCGACGGCCAGGCCGACGGCAGCCAGCAGCGCCAGGCTGGCGCCCGCCGCGACCAGCGTGGCCATGAGCACCCAGCCCGCCTCGGCGTCGCCCGCGCCGAGGCGTCGGAACCGCCGGAAGCCGAAGACGGTGGCGACGACGGGGCCCGCCGGCAGCGAGTTGGTGATGGCCGTGGTGACGACGACGATCGCCGCGACCGTCCCCAGGCGTGCCGGCACGCCGGCCGCCCCGAGCAGGCGGCGCTGCGCGACGGCGAAGGCAGCGTACGAGCCCACCTCGGCCACGATTCCCAGCGCCACCCAGGCGGGGCGGAGGTGCCCCAGCGCGGCGGACACCCCGGCCAGCTCACCGCGCCGGCCCAGCACCGCCCACAGCGCGACGCCGGCGAGCGCCAGCCCGGCGGCGTGTCGCAGCAGCGGCCACGGGCGCAGGCGGGGACGGACGCGCCGCGTGCCGGCGGCGGGCGTCTCGCCTCGCGCCGGTCCCTCGACGGCACCATCGTCCGTCGCCGCTCCCGTCACCGTGCCCGTGCCATCACCGTGCCCGTGCCATCACCGTGCCCGTGCCATCCCCGTGCCCGTGCCATCCCCGTGATCGTGCCAGGCCGTGCCGGGACGGGCCAGCGCCCCTACGATGGCGCCCGTGACGAGCTCGGGGTCCGTGGCGGTCCGGCACCAGGTCGGAGGGTCGGTGTCGCTCGCCGTCGAGGAGCTGGCCGACGGCACGGCGGACGCCGGCCACCACCACCCCCGCCGGCGCGTCGTGGTCGCCCGGTCCGACGCCAGCCGGCGCAGGGGCGCTTTGTCCGGCGCCGACGGCGCCACGCTCGCCGAAGCGGCGCGCCTGGCACGCGCCCAGCGGCTCCCGCTGGTGCTGGTGCTGGCGTCCTCGGGGTCCGACGTGACCGCCGGGGTCGAGGCGCTCGACGGGTGGGGCCGCGCCGCGGCGGCGGTCAGCGCCTGCTCGGGCGTGGTCCCGGTGATCGTGGTGGTGACCGGGCCGGCCGTTTCCGGCCCCGCGCTGCTGCTCGGGCTGGCCGACGTCGTGGTCATGACCGAGGACGCCTTCGCCTACCTGTCCGGCCCGAAGATGGTGGAGTCGTTCACCGGCGTGCCCGTGGGGCTCCACCAGCTCGGCGGTGCCGCCGTCCACGCCCGCACCAGCGGCGTCTGCGCCCTCGAGGCGACCGGCCCCGACGAGGCGCTGGCGCTCGTCGCCGCCGTGCTCGGGCACCTCCCGGACCACGCCGACGCGCTGCCCCCGCTGCGGCCCGCCGACGACCCGCCGGACCGCACCACGCCGGAGCTGTCGGACCTCGTCCCAGCTTCGGCCAACGCCTCCTACGACGTGCGCGACGTGGTGCACGCCGTGGCCGACCACGGCGACCTGCTGGAGCTGCGGCCCCTGTGGGCACCGCAGCTCGTCACCGCCCTCGCCCGCGTCGGCGGCATGCCGGTGGGCGTGGTGGCCAACCAGCCGCGCGCCATGGCCGGCACCCTGGACATCGCCGCGTCGCAGAAGGCGGCGCGCTTCGTCCGGTTCTGCGACGCCTTCAACCTGCCGATCGTCACCCTGGTCGACACGCCCGGGTTCCTGCCCGGCAAGGACCTGGAGTGGCGGGGGATGATCCGCCACGGCGCCGAGCTCGCCTTCGCCTACGCCGAGGCGAGCGTGCCGAGGGTCTGCCTGGTGCTGCGCAAGGCGTACGGCGGGGCGTACATCGTCATGGACTCCCGGGGCATGGGCAACGACCTGTGCCTGGCGTGGCCCGGCGCCGAGATCGCCGTCATGGGCGCCCAGGGGGCGGTGGAGATCCTGCACCGCCGCGACGACCCTGCCACCCGGGCGGTGCGCCAGCGGGAGTACGAGGAGCGGCTCCTCACCCCGTGGGTGGCTGCCGAGCGGGGGTTCGTCGACGAGGTCGTCGAACCGGCGGCGACCCGGCTGGCGCTGTGGCAGGCGCTCACCATGCTGGCCAGCCGGCGCGAGCTGCTGCCGGGCCGCAAGCACGACGCCGGGCCGCTGTAGGGCCGCGCCGGGAGCCACCCGGCCTGGCCCCGGACGCGGTGCGGCCCCCGCTCGAGCGGGGGCCGCACCACAGCGTCAGGAACGGCAGCGCTCGGTCAGTTCTTGCCGGCCGGGTCGTTGTAGCTGCTGCCCCACTTGAGGGCCGTGGCCGTGCTGGCCTGGCAGCTCGTGGAGTTCGGCTTGTTCGCGTAGTAGGTCCCGGCGGTCGAGATGTCGCCCGTGGCGGTCCCGACCGTGAAGGGCTGGCCGGTCAGCGTGGTCGGCGTCCGGTCCAGGACGAGGGCGTACCAGCACGTGTTGGTCGGGCTGTAGGCGGCGAGCTCCACGCCCTGCGCGTCACCGGCAGAGGCGACGTTGACGGCGGTCACGCTGATGCAGTTCTTGGACGACGACGAGGTGCAGGCCGAGCTCGTCCACTTGAACTCAGGAGCGCTCGCGCTGCCGAGCTGGGTGAGCGCCGACGGCGTGCTCGTGAAGCTGGTGTTGTCCGCCTGGTAGATGGCGCTCATCTCGGTGACGCCGTTGGTCAGGTTGGACTGGGTGGCACGGTCGTTCGCACCGCCGGTGACACCGAGGAACGTGGGGATCGCGATCGCCATCAGGATGGCCAGGATCAACAGCACCACCATCAGCTCGATCAGGGTGAAGCCGGCTTCGGCCGCCTCGTCCCCCTCGAGCTCGGCGGCGTGCACCTCGCGGGCGCGCGCCAACATGGCCTTCAGCATTGACTTCCTCCTTGAGCACAATGGCATACGGGCAATGGCATATGCCGTGCAGGCATCGGCACCGGTTCGCGGCAGCTTTATCTACGGAATCCCATCGATCCGCGGCGGCAATACCGCACGATCCCAGCCGGTCCATACGGGGATTGGTGGAGCGGCCAATACCGGCGCCGCGTCGAGCAGCCCACACCGGCGCCGCGTCGAGCAGCCCACACCGGGGCGCACGACGGGCGTGCCCGTGCGGCGCTCGGGCCGAGACACCCCGGGGGCTCGGCGATGACGTTCACGCAAGCCCTGCGCCACCGGGCTCGTTCCGACCTCCTGCTGCGCCGGAGCGGCCCGGCCAGCGCCAAGCCTTCGGCCCAGCCGGCGTCACCGCTGCGACCCGGCCAGCGCCAAGCCTTCGGCCGAGCCGGCGGCACCGCTGCGGCCAGGCAGGCACCGCCGCTGCGGCTCAGCCCGCGGCGGCCTTCAGACCGGCGCAGGCGTCCTGCTGGCCGGGTGCGTAGAAGATGCGGCCGACCAGCGTCACCTGGTACCCGGGCGCCGTCGACGCCTCGAGCGACGTCCCGACGAGGACGGGGCTGCCGCTCCCGGCCGCGCCGGTCCCGCCCGACCCCGGCGTCCCGATCGTGAACGACGACACCGCGAAGAGCCGGTGGAACTGGGGCCTCGACCCGTCGAGCCCCTGGACGAACGACATCACCTGCCCGAACGAGCCCTGCAGGGTGAGCGTGACCGCCACCGAGGCGACGTTGCCCGGGGTGGACGCGCCCCACGTCAGGCTGGGGATGCTCGGGTCGCCCGACGCCTGCGCCAGCGCGCCGACGTCTCGGACGAAGGCGCCCTCGTCCAGGCTGGCGGGGACCGCGGCGAGGAGCGTGCCTAGGGTGGAGCAGTTCGCCACCTGCTGGTGCTGGTCGTGCTGCAGGGTGACGATCTCCGCCTGCAGCTCCTGTTCCTGCACGCCGAGGCTCTGCTCCTTGGCGTTGAGGCTCGACAGCTTGTGCCCCTCGGGCACGATCCACGCCAGGAGCGCGGCCAGGATGATCACGACGGCACCGGCACCGATGAGCAGCGGTGTGCGGTACCGGGTCACGAACGCCGTCATCAGCTCCCCTTGGTCGCGGCCGGGCAGCCCGGCGCAGGGTGGACCACGTCGTAGCACCCGATCTTCGCCAGGCTGGCCGACGACAGGATCGGGATGACGGCCGGGAAGGTCACGGTCGTCGTGCCGTTGGTCGTCGGGCACTGTGGCCCGGTGGACTGCGGCGTGGCGAAGAGCGGCGCACCGACGTCGCCGATGAAGTCCGCGTACGGGTTGCAGTTCACGTTGCCCTTGTAGGTGCCGGTCACGGTGGCCTTCACGATCCCGATCTGCCCGGGCGCCGACGTCGTCGTCGTCGAGCCGGCAGGGCTCGCCGCCGACGTGGTGGCCTTGGTGGCGGTCCCGGAGAAGCCGGTGACGGCGAGCTGGTCGGGGTTCTGCTTGGCGAGCCCCGTCACGACCGCGTACCAGTCGGGCACCCCGGTGGTGAGCGCCGCCACCTGGCTCTGCGAGCGGCGGAGCGCGTCGGCCACCGCCTGGGCCTTGGAGTACAGCGGCTTCTCGGCGTTGAGCCGGGAGATCTCGGACGTGAGGGCGCCGACGTCGGACTGGGCGCTGTGGACCTGGTAGAAGCGCAGGCCGCTCACCGCAGCCACCAGGGCGAGCACCGCCGCGGCGGCGAAGGTGACGGTCCGGGTCACCTTGCGCACGGCCACGCGCTGCGCCACCTCGGGCGGCACCAGGTTGAACTTCTTCACCCCGGGGTTCGGCTCGGGCAGGGCCAGGCCGATGGGCGCTGACAGGACGGGGTCGATCGCCGCGGCCTGGTCGGGGCGGAGGTCGAGCTGCGACAGGTCGAGGCGGGCCAGCGGCGACACCACCTGCACGGGCACCCGGGCCTGCAGCTGCAGCTGCTCCACCAGTCCCCGCAGCCGCGAGCCGCCGCCGGTCATCATGATGCGCGCCACCGGGGCCCGGCCGGGCAGCGACGCGAAGTACTGGACCGAGTTGCGGATCTCCGACACCAGCTCGGCGATCGGCTCCCGCACGGCGCGCTCGGCCGCCTGCACCTGCGGGATCGGCTCGCCCAGCCGTCGCTTGACGGCTTCGGCGTCGGCCAGCGGCAGGTCGAGGGCAGCCGCGATCGCGGCGGTGGCGGCGTTGCCGCCCGTGCCGATGGTGCGGACGAACTGGGGACGGCCCTGCTGGTGGACCACGACGACGGTGAGCCCGGCGCCGACCGACACCACCGCCTCGGGCTGCTCGCCGAGGTGCTTGGGGTCGACGAGCGCCCGGACCAGCGCCGAGGACACCAGGTCCACACCCTCGACCAGCAGACCGGCCCGCTCCACCACGGCGATGACGGCATCGACCAGCTCGCGGTGCGCAGCCGCGACGAGCACCCGCCGCATCTTGGCGCCGTCCGCCCCCTGGTAGTCGGTGAGCACCTGGGCGGACAGGATCGTCTTCTCCGGAGGGAACGGGATGACCTCCTCCGACTGGAACCGCACGGCGCTGTCGACCTCGGCGTCGGGCACGTACGGCAGGTCGACCTCGCGCGTGATGGCCCGCAACCCGGCCAGCCCGACGATCACGCTGGTGCTCTCGAACTGCGCGTTGCGCCACAGGCGGCCCACGGCGTCGCTGACGGCGGTCTGGTCGCGGATCTCGCCGTCGACGATGGCGCCGGGCGGCAGGCCGACCTGGCCGAAGCGCAGCAGCACGGGTGTGCCGGGACCCAGGTCGATCTCGGCGGCACGAACGGCGCTCGCCCCGACGTCCAATCCCACGACCTGCGACATGCGACGGTCCCTTCACCCGCCTCGCGGTGACGGCGCGAGGCCGGGACGATCAGCTTCCTGGTGTGCCAACGGCATCTCGAGCGCCGAACTTGAGCGCCAGAACCGGGGTCGCACGGCGATCCCACAACAGACGGACAGGACCATCCCCGCCGTCACCCCGTACCACCAGAGCCACCAGACCGGGTGCAGCTCGCCGAGGACCGTCGTGGCAACCGCCGCGGCGGACGCCGCGGCGAGGTGCCGGCCGCCGACGGCCGCCGACGCGAGCAGCCCCACCCCGAGCGCTGGCCACAGGTAGAAGGGATCCATCACCGACTCGGTCAAGCATCGCAGTGACAGCGCGACGGCCAACGCGAGGACGGCGGCGCGCCCCCGTTGCACGCCGGCGTCCGGGCAGGCGGCGGCCGGCACCCTCCGCCGGCGGGCCAGCCGCATGCGCAGGACCGCGCCGACGCCGATCGCCCCGGCGAGCGCCACCAGGCGACCCGGCCCGGCGGCGACGGCCAGCGCCTGGCCGGCCCCACCGAGCCGAGGGGCCAGCGCGGTCCACGGCGTCACCCGGTCGATGCGGGGGAAGTTGGGCTGCTCGAGCAGCGCCCGGATCGTCGCGTGCGCGTCGCCGGCGAGGCAGACCGCCACCAGGACCGCCGCCGGCAGCGCCGCCCGTGCGGCCAGCCCGGGCCACCTGCGCCACGAGGTGAGCGCGACCAGGACGGGCAGGCCGAGCAGCACCAGCGGCTGCACGGCCACGGCGGCACCGGCCAGCCACCCGGCGCGCGCGTGCCGCCCGTCGAGGGCGGCGAGCACGGCGTACAGCAGCAGGCCGACGGCGACGGCGTCCTCGGGGTGGCCCCAGACGGCGTACACCGGGAAGAGGGCGACGGCCCCTGCCGCCGCCAGGGCCGACCGGCGCCCGGGACCGACGCCGAGCCGGCGCGCCACCGCGTCCGCACCGAAGATCGCCAGCGAGGCCGCGGCGGCCGCGTACGGTCCGAGCACCAGCCACGCCGAGGGGTGCGGCAGCGTCAGCGGGAAGCTCTCGCTCATGCCCAGGGCCGAGCTCACCAGGGCCACGGGCACCAGGAGGAGCACCGAACCGGGGAACGACACCAGGGACGTCCCGCCGCCGTAGACGCCTCCGAGGTCCCCCCACGCGACGAGGTGCGCGCCGCGCAGCGTCGCCCAGATGTCGACGGGCGTCCGCCACCACACCAGGTGGCGCGCGTGGAACGCGAAGGCGAGCGACCAGACCATCGTCGCCACCACGCCGGCGCCCGCCGCGCCCAGGGGCGGGCCCCATCGCCGCACCGCCGCGGCCGGCGGGGCGGGCACGCGGTGCGGCGTCGCCGTGGTCACGGGGATCCGCACCCGCCGGCGCCGCGTCAGGCGTTCGGGATGTGCTTGATGTAGTCGAACATCGGCAGGTACATGCAGATGACCATGACGCCGACGCCCGCACCCATCACCACCGTCAGCATCGGCTCGAGCAGGGAGGTCAGGTTGGCCACGGTGTTGGCCACCTCCCCGTCGTAGAACTCGGCGACCTTGCGCAGCATGCCGTCGAGCGCGCCGGTCTGCTCCCCGACCTCCACCATCTGCACCACCAGCGAGGGGATGACGTCCTCGTCCTCGCGCAGCATGTCGGCGAGGCTGCGGCCCTCGCGGATGCCGACCTTGGCCCGCTGCAGGGCATCGGCGATGGTCCGGTTGCCCGCCGTCTCGCTCACGATGTCGAGCGACTCCAGGATGGGCACGCCCGCCGACACCATGGACGACAGCGTGGCCGAGAAGCGCGCCAGCGCGACCTTGTGCATGAGCGGCCCGAACACCGGCGGGCGCAGCTTCAGGCGGTCCCACTTCCTCCGGCCCTCGTCCGTGGCGATCCACCGCCGAAGCACGACGACCCCCACGACGAGGACGGCGATCACGACCAGCACCCAGGGGCTGAGCACGACCGCCGACAGCTTCAGGATGAACTGCGTGGGGCCGGGCAGCGCGGCGTGCAGCTGGGTGAAGATCTTCTTGAAGACCGGCACCACGAAGATGAGCAGCGCCAGGAAGATCAGCACCATCACGGTCATGACGACCGACGGGTACGTCATGGCGGAGCGGATCTTGCGGTTCAGGTCCGCCTGCTTCTCCATGGTCTGGGCCAGGTCGAGCAGGACGGTGTCGAGGCTGCCGCTGGCCTCGCCGGCCTGCACCATGGTGATGAACAGGTTGTTGAACACCTTGGGGTAGCGGGCGCACGCTGCCGAGAGCGACGAGCCGTGCTCCACGTCCAGGCGGACCTCGCCGAGGACCCGTGCCAGCTCCTTGTTGTCGACCTGCGTGGCCAGGATCGACAGCGCCCGCACGACCGACAGGCCCGAGTCGATCATGGTGGCGAGCTGCCGGGTGGCCACGGCCAGCTCGGCGAGCTTCACCCGGTTCGTCAGCCCCGGGATGGTGATCTCCATGTTCGCGTTGAAGCGCGACCGTGGCGTCACCGAGATGGGCAGGTAGCCCATCTCGCGGAGCTTGCCCACCACGAGCGACATGCTGTCGCCCTCGAGCTGCCCCTCCACCAGGTTGCCCGAGCGGTCCCGGACCTTGTAGTCGAACGTCAGCGCCATGGTCGCCCCTACGAGCTCAAGTGGTTGCGGAGGTCGTCCTCGTTGCGGCAGCGGTCGAAGGCGACCGCCTCGGTCACCCGGCCCTCGCGCACGAGCCGGGCGAGCCCCTGGTCCATGGTCTGCATGCCGTACTGCGCGCCGGTCTGCATGAGGGAGTAGATCTGGTGCGTCTTGTTGGACCGGATCAGGTTCCGCACCGCAGAGGTGCACACCATCACCTCGCAGCACGCCAGCCGGCCGTTGCCCGCCGCGTTCACGATGAGCTGCTGGGTGACGACGCCCTCGAGCGACGCCGCCAGCATGGTGCGGACCTGCTCCTGCTGGTTGGTGGGGAAGACGTCGATGACACGGTCGATCGTCTGCGGCGCGTCCTGGGTGTGCAGGGTGCCGAACACGAGGTGCCCGGTCTCCGCCGCGGTGAGCGCCATGGAGATGGTCTCGAGGTCGCGCATCTCGCCGACGAGGATCACGTCGGGGTCCTCGCGCAGCACCCGCCGCAGCGCCTCGGAGAACGACGACGTGTCCTGGCCGACCTCGCGCTGGTTGACGATGGAGCGCTTGTGGTTGTGGAGGAACTCGATGGGGTCCTCCACGGTGATGATGTGCAGCGGCTTGGACCGGTTGATGATGTCGACCAGGGCCGCCAGCGTGGTCGACTTGCCCGACCCGGTCGGCCCCGTGACCAGCACCAGTCCCCGCCGGAGCTCGGTGAAGCTGCGGATCGACTCGGGGATGGCCAGCGAGTCGAACGACGGGATCTCGTGCGGGATGGCCCGCAGCACGGCGGCGACGGTCCCCCGCTGGAGGAACACGTTGACGCGGAAACGCCCGACGCCGGCGATGGAGTGCGACGTGTCGAGCTCCTTGGTGTCCTCGAACTGCTCCCGCTTCGACTGCGGCAGGATGCCGAAGACCATGTCCCGGATCTGCTCGTTGGTCAGCCTCGGGCAGCCGTCGATGGGCCGGATGGCGCCGTGCAGGCGGATGCAGGCCGGCATGGCGCTGGTGAGGTGGAGGTCCGAGGCACCCACGCCGACCGCGTAGCGGAGCAGGTCGTCGATGTGCAGCGGCACGTCCGGGGAGGCCGCCGCTGCCGCGATCGACCCGTGCGCCGCAGGGGCTGTCGCAGCGGGTGCCGGCACCCCGGGGGGCGCCGGCGCGGGCGCGGCAGCC
>JAJZYI010000099.1 GCA_021798135.1 Actinomycetes bacterium
GCCGCGGCGCCCGGCCGGTCACCGCAGGGCCCGCTCGCTCTCCGGTGCCGCGCCGCCGGCCCCCCCGTCCTCGCACCCCGGGCCGCCGGCCTCCTCGTGCTCGGGCCCAGCGCCGCCGGCCCCGTCGTGATCCGGCGCCGCGCCGGCGGCCGCCCGCTGGCCGGTGGTCGCACCAGCCAGCCGCTCCCGTGCCAGCAGCAGCCCCAGGAGCGTCTGGCCGTCGACGGTCCCCTGGGCCACCAGGCGGTCCACGTCGGCGAGGGGCACCTCCTCGACCGTCATGTGGCGCTCCTCCACCCCGTCGCGCCCGTCGGGCACCGGCTGCAGGCCGGTCGCCATGAACAGCACCGTCTCCTCGTCGCAGAATCCCGGCGAGTTGTAGAAGGTGCAGAGGTGCTCCAGGTGCGACGCCCGCAGCCCGGTCTCCTCCTGCAGCTCGCGCTCGGCGGTGGCCTCCGCCGGCTCGCCGGGGACGTCACGCGTGCCGGCGGGGATCTCCAGCAGCTCCCGGTCGACGGGCCCCCGGTACTGGCGCACGAGCACGACCGCACCGTCGGCGGTCACTGGGACGACCGCCACCGCGCCCGGGTGGCGGACCACGTCGCGCGTGAACCGCTCGCCGTCGGGCGCCTCGAAGGTCGCCGTCACCAGCCGGATGCGCCACCCATCGGCTCGGGTCGCCTCCCCGCAGAAGCGGAACCGGCCGGCCGGTGCGCCGCTCACGGCCGCGCCGGCACGCCGGCGTGGGCGGTGGCGCCGTCGACGTCGATGAGGCGCGGGAGGCGCCCCTCGGCGCGCTCGAGCGCCGCCTCCACCAGCGCGCGGAACAGCGGGTGCGGGCGGTCGGGCCGGCTCTTGAACTCCGGGTGCGCCTGGGTCCCGACCCAGAACGGGTGCCCGTCGAGCTCCACGAACTCCACCAGGAGGTCGTCGGGGGAGGTCCCCGAGCACTGCAGGCCGACCCCCTCGAGCGCGGCCCGGTACTTCGGGCTCACCTCGTAGCGGTGCCGGTGGCGCTCGGAGACGACCTCCTGGCCGTAGGCCGCCGCCACCCGGCTGCCGGGGCGGAGCCGGGCCACGTACGCGCCGAGCCGCATGGTGCCGCCGAGCTCCACCACGTCGTGCTGCTCGTCCATGAGGTCGATGACCGGGTGCGGCGTGGACACGTCGAACTCGCGGGAATTGGCGCCGTGCAGGCCGGCCAGGTCACGGGCGACGTCGATCACCATCACCTGCAGGCCGAGGCACAGGCCCAGGCACGGCACCTCGTGGGTGCGCGCGTAGCGGGCCGCGGCGATCTTGCCCTCGATGCCGCGCTCGCCGAAGCCGCCGGGGATCACGATCCCGTCGAGGTGGGCCAGGTGGTCGCCGGCGAGGAGCTGCTCGACCTCCTCGGCTGCGACCCACTCGACCGCCACGTCGGCGCCCTGCTGGAACCCTGCGTGGCGGAGGGCCTCCACCACCGACAGGTACGCGTCGGGCAGGTTCACGTACTTGCCGACCAGCCCGATGTGCACGGTGCGGTCCGTGGCGTGCACCTGCTCGACGACCCGCTCCCATCCCGACAGGTCGATGGGGTGCGCGTCGCCGTCGACGGCCAGCGTGCGCAGGACCACGTCGTCCAGCCCCTCGCCGTGCAGCACGATCGGGATGTCGTAGATGCTCGGCGCGTCGACGGCCGACACCACGGCCGCCACCGGCACGTCGCAGAGCAACGAGATCTTCCGCTTCAGGTCGTTCGAGATGTCGCGGTCGGAGCGGCACACGATCACGTCGGGCTGGATGCCCCGGCTGCGCAGCTCGGTCACCGAGTGCTGCGTGGGCTTGGTCTTCTGCTCGCCCGTGGGCGGCAGGTACGGCACCAGCGTCAGGTGGACGTAGCAGACGTTGTCGCGGCCGACGTCGTGGCGGAACTGGCGGATGGCCTCCAGGAAGGGGACGATCTCGATGTCGCCCACCGTGCCGCCGACCTCCACGATGACCACGTCGACGGCGTCGGTGGCCACCCGGCGGATCCGCTCCTTGATCTCGTCGGTGACGTGCGGGATCACCTGGACCGTCTTGCCGAGGTAGTCGCCGCGGCGCTCCTTGGCGATCACCTGCCGGTAGATCTTGCCGGTGGTGCTGTTGGAGTCGCGCCGCAGGTTCTCGTCGATGAACCGCTCGTAGTGCCCGAGGTCGAGGTCGGTCTCGCCGCCGTCCTCGGTCACGAAGACCTCGCCGTGCTCGTAGGGGTTCATCGTCCCCGGGTCCACGTTGATGTACGGGTCGAGCTTGATCATCGTGACCCGGAGGCCGCGGCACTTGAGCAGGCGGCCCAGCGACGACGCGGTCAGGCCCTTGCCGAGCGACGAGGAGACGCCGCCCGTGAAGAACACGTACTTGGTCACCAGCACTCTCCCGGCCGCACCCTCTCACGGTAGACCACTGCCTCACCGTACCGGGGGACCGCGACCGGCGGCGACGCCGCCCCTCGGCAGCGGTCCGGGGCGGCACGCGGCGGCGGCCGCAGGGCCCTTCAGCCGGGGCCGCAGACCTGCTCGAGGAGCTCGGCCGCGTGCCGGCGCGCCGTCGCCGACTCCGGCCGGCCCGACAGCATCCTGGCCAGCTCGACGACCCGGTCCTCGCCCTCGACCGGCCGCACCCGGGCCACGGTGCGCTCGCCGACGACCTCCTTGGTCACCGCCAGGTGCCGGTCGGCGAAGGCCGCCACCTGCGCCAGGTGCGTGACGACCACCACCTGGTGGTGGCGGGCCAGCTCCCGCAGCGCCCGGCCGACGGCCAGGGCGGCGGTGCCCCCGATGCCGGCGTCCACCTCGTCGAAGACCATCGTCGGCGGCGCCTCCGACAGCACCAGCCGCAGGGCCAGCATGGCCCGGGCCAGCTCGCCGCCCGACGCCACCTTGGCCAGCGGCAGGAGCGGCTCGCCGGGGTTGGCGGAGAACAGCAGGGACACGTCGTCTCCCGGGTCGTCCTCGCCGACGCGCACCGCCAGCCGCGCCCGGGGCATGCCGAGGGCGCGCAACCGCTCCTCGACCGCCGCGGCCAGCGACGGCGCCGCCCGGCGGCGGGCCTCGCCCACCGCCGCCTGCGCGGCCGCCAGCGCCATGCGCAGCCCGTCGAGCCGCCGGGCCGCCTCACCCGCCTGCACCTCGGCGTCGAGCAGCCCGGCCAGCTCGGCAGCAGTGGCGTCACGATGCGCCAGCACCGCGGCCAGGTCGCCGCCGTACTTGCGGGCCAGCTCGCGCAGGAGCTGGCGGCGGGCGCGGACCTGGGCCAGGCGGTCGGGGTCGTCCTCCCACGTCTCGACGGCAGATCGGAGCTCCGCCGCCACGTCCTCGACCTCGACCTGCGCGGCCGCCAGACGCTCTCCCAGCGCGGCGAGCGCCCGGGGACCGTCGAGCAGCGCCCGGGCCCGGCCCAGGACGTCGGCGGCGCCGCCGTCGAGGGCGGTCAGCAGCGCCTGCGCGTGGCCTGCGGCCTCGCGGTGCGCCGAGAGCGCTGCCAGCCGGTCCTCCTCCTCCGCCAGCCGGCGCTCCTCGTCCTCGCCGCCGATCGAGGCGGCGTCGATCTCCTCCACCTGGTACCGCAGCAGGTCGGCGTGGCGAGCCCGGGCGGCGGCGTCGCCCCCCAAGCGCGCCACGAGCGCCTCGGCCTCGCGCACGGCGGCGCGGCCGCGATCGAGCGGCGCCACGTCGACGCCACCGAAGGCGTCGAGCGCCCGGCGCTGGGCGGCCGGGTCCACCAGCGCCCGGTGCGCGTGCTGGCCGTGGAGCTCCACCAGGGCCGGAGCGCGCTCGGCCAGCGCCGCCGCCGGCGCCATCCGCCCGTCGACCCACGCCCGGGACCGCCCCCCGGCAGCGACCGCGCGGCACAGCACCAGCTCGTCGGAGCCGTCGGGCGCGCCGAACCTGCCCTCGACGACCGCCTCGGGCGCGCCCGGGCGGACCATGGCGGGGTCGCCCCGGCCGCCCAGCAGCAGCGCCATGGCCCCGACGACCAGGGTCTTGCCGGCGCCCGTCTCGCCGGTGAGCGCCGTCATCCCCGGCCCCAGCTCGATCTGGGCCGACTCGATGACCCCGAGGTCCCTCACCGACAGGTCGACGAGCACGGCGCTCAGCGGTCGCTCAGCTTGAAGCGGGACCGGACGATGGCGTGGAAGTCCCGCCGCCCGAACACCACCAGCCGGGCGTCGTGCTCGGCGGCCCGGCACGACACGTGGTCCCCGGGCTCGAGGGCGCCGGCCGGGACCCCGTCGACCACCAGCTGGCCGGCGACCGGCCCGGCCACCGTCAGGCCGAGCAGCTCGTCCGGCTCGAGCACGAGCGCCCTGTCGAACAGCATGTGCGGGGCGATCGGCGTCACCACCATGGCGCGCAGGCGCGGGCTCAGGATGGGACCCCGCAGCGACAGGTTGTAGGCGGTCGACCCGGTCGGGGTGGCGACGAGCAAGCCGTCCGCCGCGTAGGTCACGAAGGGGCGCCCGGCGATCGACATCGCCAGGCGCACGGTGTGACCGGCCACGGCCTTCTCCACCACGGCCTCGTTGAGCGCCAGGTGCCGCACCGGCGGCGCGCCGCCGTCGACGCGCTGCACGGCGACGTCGAGCATCATGCGGTGCTCCACCGTGTAGCCACCGTCGGCGAAGCGGCCGAGCGCCCACTCCAGGTTGGACGGCTCCACCTCGGTCAGGTACCCGAGGCGTCCCAGGTTGACGCCGAGCACCGGCACGCCGCGAGGGGCCGCCCAGGCCACGGTCCGCAGCATGGTCCCGTCGCCCCCCAGGCTCACGGCCAGGTCGACGGTCCCGGGGCCGGCACCCGCCACGCCGTCGTCGTCGAGCACCACGGCGGCGTGGTCGCGCTGCGCCAGCCACCCGCTCGCGCGCGCCACCAGCTCCTCGGCGTCCGGGCGGTGCGCGTGCAGGACGAAGGCGACGGTCGCCATCGCTCAGCAGCCCCGGACCGCGGCACCGGGTGCTGCGGCTGCGTTCCGAGCCGTCCCCGGCGCCTCCTCCACGGCCGCCCGCAGCGCCGGGCGCAGCTCCGCGAGCCGTGCCGCCACCGACGGCCCACCGGTGCAGCCCCCACCGCCGTCGGCCACGACGCCGTGCACGAAGATCTCGGCGTTGCCGGCCGGTCCCAGCACCGGCGACGCCACCGCGCCCGTCACGTCAAGCCCGCACGCCAGCATGGCGGCGGCCACCCGCTCCACCGCCTGCAGCCGCACCAGCGGGTCCCGCACGACCCCGGCACCACGCGACACCTCTGCCCGGCCGGCCTCGAACTGCGGCTTCACCATCACGAGCACCTCGCTGCCCGGGCCGCGCCCGCAGCTCGCCAGGACCCCCACGAGCACCGTGAGCGAGATGAACGACACGTCGGCGACCACCAGGTCGGCCGAGCCGGCCAGCTCGGGGTGCGCCTGCAGGAGCGACCGGGCGTTGGTCCGCTCCAGCACCACGACCCGTTCGTCCGCCCGCAGCCGGGGGTGCAGCTGCCCGTGCCCGGCGTCGACCGCCACCACGCGCGCCGCCTCCCGCTGCAGCAGGCAGTCGGTGAACCCCCCCGTCGACGCGCCCACGTCGAGGCAGGTCCGACCGGCCACCGCGATGCCCAGCCGGTCCAGGGCGTGGTCGAGCTTGTCCCCCCCGCGCGACACGAACCGTGCGGGCTGCCCCGTGACCGCCACCGCCTGGCCCGGCCCGACCAGCCGCGCGCACTTCGCCGCCACCGCGCCGTCCACCAGGACCCGCCCCGCCTCGACGAGGCGCTCCGCCTGCTGGCGAGAGCCCACCAGGCCGCGCCGCACCATCTCGACGTCGAGACGGCGGCGCTGCACCCGGCTCAACCGTTGCGGCTGCGACCCGGCGCGCCCGAGGCTCGGGCCCGCCCCGCCGTGGTCCGGGCTGACGGCGCCCTGCGGCTCACGGTCGCCTTCGCCACGGCCTTCTTCGCCACGACCTTCTTCGCCGGAGCCTTCTTCGCCGCGGCCTTCTTCGCCGGAGCCCTCTTCGCCACGGCCTTCTTCGCCGGAGCCTTCTTCGCCGCGGCCTTCTTCGCCGGAGCCCTCTTCGCCGCGGCCTTCTTCGCCGGGGCCCGCTTGGCCGCGGCCTTCTTTGCCGGGGCCCGCTCGGCCGGTGCGTGCTGCGCCGCTCCGCGACGTGCGGGCTGGCCCGTCGCGGCCCGGCCGGCCGCTGCCGCCGCCGCCAGCAGGTCGGCGACACGTCCCGCGACGTCCTCCACCGTCGCCATGCCCAGCTCGCGCAGCTGGCTCTGGACCTCGTCGCGCACCGCCTGCAGCAGGAGCTCGGACCGCTCCCGGCTCTTCTTGACGAGCTCGTCGACACGCTCCTGGGCCCGTCCGCGCTCCACCTCGCCGCTGCGGACCAGCTCCCGCACGAGCTCTTCGGCGCGCGCCCGAGTGATCTGCGTCAACGCCATCCCCGCCTCGATGTACCGCCGCCATCCCTCGTCGTTCGTCATGGCCTGAACCGTAGGCGCGCGTCGCACCTGGGGCAACGACACCAGGCACGCGACACTGCGCCGGCAGGCGCCGGCCACCGCCGCCACTCAACCGCACAGCACCGCCGACACCAGCGCGCCGAGGTCCGGCTGGTCGAGGTCCACCTCGCCGGGCACGGCCGCGCCGGGCGCCACGACCCCGCTGCGCACCAGCGCGTAGGGCACCCCGAGGGCCCGGGCGAGACGGCCGTCGGTCGCCGGGCGGTCCCCGACCACCACGGTCACGTCCTGAGCCCGCGACCGCACGAGGTCCACCATGGGCCGGTGCGGCTTCCCCGCGAGCTCCGGCTCGGTCTCGGCCGCCGTGGCGACGGCCGCGACCAGCGCGCCCGATCCGGGCAGCAGCCCGGCCGGCGTCGGGTGGGTCGGATCCTCGTTGGTCCCGATGAGCCGGGCGCCGCGGCGCACCGCCGTGGCCGCCGCGGCGAGCACCTCGTAGTCGAAGTCGTGGGTGAGCCCGACCACGACGGCGTCGGCATCCGCAGCGCCCGCAGCACCGGCATGCACCACGCTGGTGCCACGGGCCTGGAGCGCCTCGTCGACACCGGGACCGCCCACCGCCAGGACCGTCTGCGCCGCGTCGACGAGCGACGCCGCCGCGTGCGCCGAGGTCACCAGGTCCTCGGCACCGGCCTCGATCCCGGCGCGGGCGAGGCGCTGCACGAGCTGGGCCACGGTCGGCTCGGCGTTGTTGGTGACGAACAGCACGCGCACCCCCCGCTCCCGCAGCCGCTCGACGGCCGCGCCGACGCCGTCGATCGGCTCGCCCGCGAGCCAGATCACGCCGTCGAGGTCGATGACCCATGTCCCCGTGCCGACCGCGCGCCGCAGCCGCCCGGAACCTTCCGCTGCCGAAGCCATGCGCTCATGTTGGCAGACCTGCGCCCGCCCACCGGGAGCACGCCCACTGGCGTCGGCGCGCTGCCCGGGAGGCAACGCCAGGAGGGAACGCCAGGAGGGAACGCCAGGAGGGAACGCCGGAACTCCAAGCCCACTGGCGTCGGCGCGCTGCCCGGGAGGGAACGCCCCCCGGGGCCGGCCCGGCAGCGACCGGCACCTGCCCCTCGGCACGACGGTGCCGGCGCCGGCTCAAGCAGGGGGCCCGGCGCGCCGACAACTCTGCCGGGCACCAAGCGCGATCTCGGGGTGCACGCGAGCCTGTGCACCCCGTACCGCAGGCACCGGACCTCCGGCCCTCGGGCCGCAGCCGGGGCCACGACGCCTGGGGGTGGGCAGATGGTCGATGGATCGGACAGCGTCGACGCCGTGGGCGCCGTGTCGTGCACGAACTACCGCAGGGCGTCCCGGGTGTACCTGCCGGGCCGGGTCTGCTCCGAGCCGGGGTGCGAGACGGTCCTGTCGATCTACAACCCCGAGGACCGCTGCTCCCGCCACGCCATCGTCGCCGGCAGCACCCGCCGGCGCCGCAACCGCTCGCTCCCCAAGGCCTCCTGAGCCCCGGCGCCGGGCACGTCGCGCCGGCCGAGGGCGGGCCCGAGGCGGCGGTCAGCCGGGGTGGTGGACGATCGCCCGCCAGCCGCCGGCCAGCTCCACGGTGGAGAGCAGGCGCGCCGCACCCATGAGCCAGGCCACGACGTCCTCGGGCGAGGTGGCCTCGGGCAGCTCGACCACCAGGCCGCGCCGGGGATTGTCCTGCCGCCAGCGCCAGCCGGCGGGCAGGGGGCACCCCCCTTCGGCGAGCGTCGCGAGCACGCGGCCGCCGAGCCCGTGCTGCACGCCGATCTGGTCCGGCGCGGCCCCCCGACGGCCCGCACCGCCGGGTACCCACGTGCACACCGGCACGGGCGGGCCGGGGGTGCCGAGGAGGATGGCCAGCCCGCGTGGCGGCGGCGGCACGTCCTCGTCGCGCACGGCCGGCTGGAGGTTCACCCAGCCGTCGTGCGCGGCGGCCAGCTCCCGCATTCGCTGGAGCAGGGGCTCCAGGTCGTCCGGAGGGACCTGGATCTCCTCCACGTGACGCCGGCGCGCGCTCACCGGACCTCGGCTCAGCGCGCTCGGGCCACCCGCGCCGGCGGCGCGGCCAGGGGCCGCCCGTCGCACGCGTCGACGGTGGCGAACTGCTCGACGGGCGCTCGCCGGAGCCGCTGGGGGGCCGACGCGGGCCGACCGAGCGCCACCACCGCCGCCACGTTCAGCTCGGGCGGTGCGTGGAGGAGCCGGCGGACCTCGGCCTCGCGTCGGACCACCATGGTGGTGAGCACGCCCCGCAGGCCCTCCTCCCTGGCGGCCAGGAGGATGCTCCACACGAACGGGTAGACCGAGGCGCCGCCCACCATCGTGTACCCCGGGACGTCCCGGTCGACGGCGGCGAGCTGCCGGAGGTCGGCGAACACGACGAGCAGCACGGGCGCCTCGTCGAGGTGCTCGGCGAAGGCGCCGGGCCCGTCGGCGGCGGTGGCGGCGAGCTTCGGCGCGTTCGCCGCCGCGCGCGCCTCGGCGTCGCGGTCGGTCACCGGCGCCCACGGCGTCAGGCCCGCGCCGGCGATGGCCAGGTACTCGTACCAGCCCGGCAGGTACAGCTCCCGCAGCGACCGCCGGACCGCGCCGTCCTTCACGAGGACGACCCGCCAGGGCTGTCGGTTGCCACCGTTGGGTGCGAACCGGGCCGTGTCGAGCACCCGCGCGACCACGGCGTCGTCGACCTCCTCGGCCCGGAACTCCCGCACCGAGCCCGTCGTGCGCAACGCTTCCGCCAGTTCCATCGGCGTCACGGTAGCGGCTGCCCGCGCCCGGCGCCCGACGGGACCGGGGCCCGGCGCCTGCCGGCGCTGCGGGCCCGGGCCCAGCGCGTCACGGTAACCGCGGTGACCATCGCTGCGACGAGGGGCAGGGGTCCGAGCTCCATGCGGAACCGGTTGTTCTCGCCCAGCTCCACCAGGGAGGTGAGCACGAAGGCGTACGACACCGTCACCCAGGCGAAGGCGAGCCCTGCCGACCCGGCCCGGTCCCGTCGCCGGCCGCGCCAGGCGACGACCGGGGCGGCGGCGACGGCGAGGAGCGTGACGAGCACCGCCGACCACGAGATCTGCGCCGGCGACGGGCCGCGGTGGGTCTCGACGGTGTGGAGCCCCGCCTTCGGGTCCGGGGTGGCCTGCCAGCCGACCAGCTCGTCCCAGACCCTGGCGTAGCCGCTCACGGGAGCCCGGAGCGATGCCACGAAGGGGTAGTCGTCCCCCGGCACGCACCACAGCGCTGCCGCCCGGCCCACGTCGGCCAGGTAGCGGCCCGGCTCGGCCCGCACGAACCGGAGGTCCTGCGCCAGGTACCTCGACGACACCGACACGTAGGCGAGGTTGTCGAAGTTGCTCGCCCCGGCGGCTGCGTGCCGACGGTCGAGGGCCGCCACGCCCGTCGGGGCCGGTGGAGGCACGTACCGCGGCACGTACGCCGCCACCGGCGAGAACGGCGGGACCGTCGCCAGCGGCGACAGCACCCGGCGTGCCACCAGCGCGTCGACCACGCCCGGGGGTTGCGCGGCGAGGGTGATCCTGGCGAGGTTCATGCCGAGCCAGCTGCTCGTGGTGGCCGTGCCGAAGAGCACGGCGTCCTTCACGTACCAGGTGCCGACCAGGGCGAGCGGCACCACGGCGGCGCGCAGGAGGCTGCGCCAGCGGTGGCGGAGGACGGCCAGCACGGGGGCCGAGGCGGCGATCCACCACACCCACTGGTAGCTGCTGTTCAGCAGCACGACGGCGCCGCCCGCGGCGAAGAACGCCGCCGCCCACCCGGTCCGCTCGGTGCGCACCAGCCGGGTGCCGCAGAAGAGGGCCACCGCCAGCAGCGCCGCCGTCGGCTCGGCGTAGAACAGCCAGCGCTCGTACACCGCCACGTCCGGGCTCGCCACCAGGACCAGCCCGGTGGTCAGGGCGAGGCCGCGGGGCACTCGCAGGTCCACCATCGCGCCGTACGCGCACAGGACGCCCGCCAGCCCGAGCAGGGCCATGGCGCCGGCCGCGACCGGCACCTGCGCCCCCGTCGGCAGGCGAAGCAGCAGGCCCACGGCGGCGTTGTAGAGCGGGGGCTGGCTCGCCAGGTGCCACAGGCTGGTGGCGAGCTGGTGGCGCAGCAGGTCCGGCGGGAGCAGCTGCCACTGGACGTCCAGGACCGACCGCGGGCGCAGGCCCACCGCGTCGAACCCCATCCCGGCCGCCCACAGCGCCAGGCGCGACACGACGAAGGCGCCGGCCAGGGCGGCGACGGCGACACCGTGGCGGCGCACCCACCGGTCGGCCGGGCGACCCGGAAACGCGGCGAGCGCGTCGGCGCCCGCGGCGGCCCGACCGGCA
>JAJZYI010000100.1 GCA_021798135.1 Actinomycetes bacterium
GCCCAGCCCGACGGCCGGGGGATCCTCCGCCGGCGCCCGCCACCGGTCGACCTGCGGCCGTCCGCGGTGCACGCCGCGGCGGGCCCGCCGGGCAGGCACGCCGCACGCACCGCCGTCCGGCTGCCGGCCACGTCGTGCCGCCGACCAGGCGGCGACACCCACCGCCACCGCGGCGGCAACGCCCACCGCCGCCGCAGGCCCGACCACGGCGACGGCGACGAGGTAGGCGGCGAACGCAGCCAGCGCCGCCCGGCTGGTGGTGCACGACATCGACGGCACGTGCCCACGGTACCCGCCGCTGGCGCCGGCGGGGCGCCGGGTCACACCACCCCCGCGGAGCCGCCGGCGTAGCGCCGGACCAGCCGCCGCCCGAGCTCGGCGAGCTCGGCGCGCACCTCCTCGGGCCCCACCACCTCGACGGCCTCGCCGAACGGCGCCAGCTCCGCCGCAGCCACCGAGGCGGTCGCGAACCTGAGCCGCAGGGTGGACCGGCCGTCGCCGTGCGGAGCCCCGTCCTCCACCGGCCACCACGCCCCGACCGCCGAGCGCACCCTGGTGAGCATCGGCGGCTCCGCTGCCACGACGACCTCCACCCGTGCCGGGACCCTGGCAGCCAGGCTCCGCTGCACGCCGGCCCACGCCGCCGCCAGGTCGAACCCTGCCGGCCGCTCGGCGGGATCGCCCGTGACCGTCACCGACCGGACCCGGGACACCCGGTACGTGCGCAGCCCCGCCGGTGCGCCCGCGAGCAGGTACCAGACACCCCGCTTGCACACCAGGCCGAGCGGGTGCAGGCGGCGGTCCTCGACCGGACGGTCGGGCGGCTCGTAGCCCACGACGACCTGCACGCCTGCAAGCACGGCAGCCCGCAGCTGCGCCACGTGCGGATCGTCGCCGGCGTCCTGGGCGCCGCACCCGTCCGGCGCGCGCCCCCAGCTCGACGGGTCGACGAGCACGGTGGCTCCCGCCGCCTCGACCTGGGCACGGAGGCGCTCGGGGAGAGCGGCCAGGACCTTGCGGCGGGCCGCGGCGAGGCCCTCGCCGACCCCGGCACCGAGCGCGGCCACCGACCCCGGCGCAGTCGCCAGGAACAGCGCCTGCGCCTCGGCGGTGGTCAGCCCGCTCAGGTCGATGCGGTGACCGCCGAGCAGCGTCCAGCCACCGCCCCGGCCACGCTGGGCGTACAGGGGGACGCCGGCCATGCACAGGGCGTCGAGGTCGCGGCGGATGGTGCGCTCGGAAGTCTCCAGGCGGGCCGCCAGCTCGGCCGCGGTCAGCCGGCCGTGGACCTGCAGCAGCAGGACGACGGCCACCAGGCGGTCGGCGCGCACCTCCCGACGATAGTGGCCTGAATAGGACAGATGGTGGCCACTTCACCCCGGCATCATCGGTTCGGCCAGCCAGGGCGCGCCGCGGCCCGCACGGCGCACCGGACCGCAGCATCCGGACCGCAGCATCCGGACCGCAGCATCCGGACCGCAGTATCCGAACCGCAGCATCCGAACCGACGAGGAGAGGCCATGCCCACCGACGATCGCCGAGCAGCGCTGTTCCAGGCCTACCGTGACGCAGCGGACCTGGTCGAGGGGACCGACGCCGCCATGCTCGACCGGCCCACGCCCTGCCCGGAGTACGACGTCGCCGCGATGGTGGACCACCTGGTCGGCGCCGCCCGGCGGGCAGCGGCACTCGGACGCGGCGAGCAGCCCGCGACCGAGGAGCAGCCTCACGTCGAGCTGGCCGACGCCCCCGCTGCGCTGCGCCGGGCCGGCGAGGAGGCCGAGGCCGCCTGGGCCGACGACGCCAGCCTGACGTCCACCGTGACCATGCCGTGGGGCGAGACCTACGCCGGCTCCACCCTCGTCGACATGTACGTCGCCGAGCTGGCCGCGCACACCTGGGACCTCGCCGCGGCGACCGGCCGCCTCGGCACGCTCCCCGCCGGACCGGCGTCCACGGCCCTGGCGGCAGCACGCGCCATGATGCAGCCCGGGTACCGCGACGCCGCCGGACCTGGCTCGCCCTTCGGCCCCGAGGTCGACGCCCCCGTCGACGCCACGCCGTGGGAGCGGTTCGCCGCGTTCATGGGCCGCCAGCCGCGCCCGAGCGGCGGCTGACGCGGCGGTGCACCGCCGCGGGCACTGCGGCCCGTGCCGCGGCACGCCCGAGCACGCCCGGCGCTTCTCCTCGCACCCGCCCGGCGCCGGTCTTCGCACCCATGCGGCGCCGGTCCTCGCACCCGCCCGGCGCTTGTCCTCGCACCCATGCGGCGCCGTCCGGCCCCCCGCCAAAGGGACTTTCGGCCCTGGGGGGCACCGTTGGCCGGTCGTAATCATTCCACCGTCAACGTTTAGCGGACCACTACAGGAGGAGCCAGCGGAGTCGTGGGCCGACGGCAGAGCCGCCCCGGCGCGCCGGGGAACGGGGAGCCGGCCGCGCACCAGCACGTGGCCTCTCGTGCCGTCGGCGCCCGGGCGCCCGCCGACTTCTCCCGTGGCGGCCGTTACCACCAACGAATGCGAGGAACGATCATGTCGGAGAGCTCCGAACCCCTCCACCGCACCGCCCGCCGGATGCTGGGCGCCGGCGTGCTCGTCGCCGCCGGGGGCCTCGGCCTGGTGGCCTGCAGCAGCGGGTCGAGCACCTCGTCGGCGGCCGCGCCCTCACCTGGCGCGAGCAGCGCGCCGGCCGCCAGCAGCGCGTCCGGCACGACCGGAGCGTCGGGCGCGGCGAGCGCCGCACCCGCCACGGCGACGGCGACCGCCGTCTCGCTCGAGATCCAGACGGGCGCCATGGACGGGCGCTCCGGCTGGCCGCGCTTCGTGCCCGCCGACGTGACCGTCACCAAGGGCGTCCCGGTCACGCTCACCATCACCAACCACGACGACGGCACCGCGCCGCTTCCGTCCGCGCTCACGACCTACGACAACGTGACCGGCGGCACCGAGACCATCGACGGCAAGCCGGTGACGTCCGTGCCCAACGCCGACGTGGCGCACACCTGGACCGTCCCCCAGCTGGGCCTGAACGTCGTCATCCCGGCGGCGCCGACGGGCGGCACGAACACGGTCACCTTCACCTTCACGCCGACGAAGTCCGGGTCCTTCACCTGGAAGTGCTTCGCACCGTGCGGCACGGGGTCCGACGGCATGGCCGGCCCCATGACCACCGCGGGCTGGATGACGGGGACGCTCACGGTCAGCTGACCGCCTGCCCGCCGCACGCCTGACGCGGGCCCGGCGCGCTCCGCGAGGGGAGGACGGCCGGGGGATCCCGGGGCCGACCGGCCCACGGGTCCCCCGGCCGCCGGCGGTGCCGGGCCCCAAGAGCCGGGGCCGCGCGCAGGCCCTTCCGGCCTGGTCCCGGGCGCGTCCGGTCGTGCCGCCGGGCGGGCGGGGACGGGTGTGCGTGCGGCCCTCGCGGGACCTTGCCAAACGTCGTCCCGCCAGGCGGGCGGGGACGGATGTGCGTGCGGCCCTCACGGGACCTTGCCAAACGTCGTCCCGCCAGGCGGGCGGGGAGGCGGCCTGCCCCCGGCTCCGACGCGTCGGCAGCCGCCATCGCGAAGGGCAGAGCGCCGGGCGCTCCCCGGCTCGCCCCTCACCGGCTGCCGTAGTCGCTCACGAACAGGTTCAACGAGGCGGTGCAGAGGGGGTGCTGGCTGGCGGGCAGCGTGCACGTGGCCAGGTAGCTCGGGTACTGGCCGCTGTGGTTGGCGTCCACGTACGTCACGACGCCGTTGGCGGGGTACGGGCCGCCCGACGGCACGCCGTCGCCGGCCACCCCCGGCGGGTCCTCGAAGCCCACCACCGTGCCGCCCAGGCGGACGACCGACTCCGCCGCCGGCCTCCCCGTGCACGGCAGCTGGTCGGCTGCCGCCGCGGCAGCCGCTGCCGGGAACAGCGGGCACGCCTGGACGACGTCGCACCCGACGCAGCCGCCGGTCTGCGAGGCGACGACAGCCCGATCCGAACGGGCCGGCGACCGACCGGCCCCGGGGTCGGGCTCGCCGGGCGCGTACGCGTCGACCGCGCTGCTGCCGTCGGCGGCCAGCAGCGCGGCGCACGTCCAGCCCGCCGGGCCGAGCACGCGGAGCTCCCCGCGGGCGTCGGTGTAGACGGCCACCGCAGACGCCAGGTCGGTCGGCACCGGCACGGTGACCGTCTCGGGGAGCACCGGCGGGGCCGAGGACGGCTCCACGCCGTACGTCGTGGGGCAGGCGACGAGGGGGACCACCGCCAGCCGCGCCACCGGACCGCCGGCGGACGCCGGCGACGACGCACTGGGCGTGGTGCCCGACGCGGCGGGCGACGATGCCGGCGGCGTGCTCGCCGCCCTGCCCGACGAGGGGGCGCCGGTCGGGGTCGTGCTGCGGCGACCGCCGCCGGGCGAGGCGGCGGTCGAGGTCGTGGTGCGGCTACCGCCGACGGGAGGGCGGTCGGTCGAGGTGCCACGGCCGGGGCCGCACGCGGCGAGCGCCAACGCCACCGCCGCGAGCACGCCAGCCAGGGGAGGCGACGACCGGGCCATCGGGGAAGGGCGGCGAGCGTGCAGCCGGTGCCGTCGCGAGCTGACCCTCGTCCGCCGCACGCCGTCCACGGTAGACGACCGACCCGTCCGGCCGCCTCGCGGCATCGAGGCGGCCGTCCGAGACGGCGTCGAGCGTGCCCGCTGGCACCACGACGAGGGCCTGGCGAGGTCCGCGCCCGCCGCCGACCGGGGCCCGCGCCGGTGCCGCCTGGTGGTCGGCCCCGGACTTCTCGCCGCCCACGTGGACCACCGGGGCTGTCGCACCCCTCCCGTCGACGGCGCTCCCGGGCTTCGTCGACACGCACAGCCCTTCGAGGCGACCGGCGCGAGCGTCCACGCCATCGGGGTCTCCCCGATCGCCCGCGTCCACGAGGTCGCCGGGCCGGGGGACTGGCGCCGCCTCGTGGACCGCTTCCCCATGGACGTGACCGGCACCCACGACGGCGGGTGACGCGGGCGGGCGGCACTCGGGACCCTTGGCCCTGCCGGAGGTCCCGAGCGAGGCGGGAAGGTGTCTTCGGCGACGGGATCCGAACGGCCCGTCCCCGGGAGGGAGCGCCATGTCGGTGGCGGCCATCGCTGCGGCGCTGTCTGCGGCCTGCAGCTTCGCGGTAGCCGCCATCCTGCAGCAGGAGGCGGCGCAGGCTGCCGACCCGGGCGCGGCGCTGCACCTGCGGCTGCTCCTGGAGCTGCTGCGACGCCCCCGCTGGGTGGCCGGGGTCGCCGTGCTCGTCGCGGGGTTCTCGTTGCAGGGGGTCGCCCTCGCCAACGGACCCGTTGCACTGGTGCAGCCCATCGTCGCCACCGAGCTCGCCTTCGCCATTCCCATCGCCATCTGGCGCCGCCGCCGCCGGGCCGGTCGGCGCGAATGGGCCGGCATCGCGTCGGTGCTCTGCGGGGTCTCGGTCTTCCTGGTCGTCGCGTCGCCAGCGCCCGGCGTCGCGGAGGCCGACGTGTCGGACTGGCTGCTGACCGTGGTGCCAGCGGGGAGCGCCGTCCTCGCCGCCGTCCTGGCGGCGAGGGTGCGCAGGGGTCCCCGGCGAGCCACGCTGCTCGGCGTCGCGGCAGGCGTGTCGTTCGCCCTCCTGGCGGTGCTGACCAAGGCGGTCGCCCACCAGCTGGGCCACGGGGCGGGCGCGGCGTTCACGAGCTGGGAGCTCTACGTCCTCGTGGGGTTGGGCGTCGCGGCGCTGGTCATCTCGCAGAGCGCCTACCAGGCGGGGCCGCTCGCCCTGTCGATGCCGGCGATCGCCATCGTCGAACCCGTCGTGGCGGTCGCGATCGGCAACGTGCTGTTCGAGGAGCAGGCCCGTCTCGGTGGCGCGGCGCTCGCCCTGGAGGTCGGCGCGGCGCTGGTCGCGCTCGTCGGGCTCGCCCTGCTGTCCACCTCACCGGTAGTCCTGAGCATCTACGAGGAGGCTCGGCCGACCGGCAACCGCTCGGGTCCGGTCGCCGCCACCGCGGGCCTCCGAGGACGTCGCCCGCAGCGAGCTCCGGGCGGGTCGCCGCAAGGGCGGCCACCTCGCCGAGGTCGCCGCTCGGTGCCCCGCGCCGTCCGACCGACCGCCACGCCGCCCGCCGGAGCGGACCGCGGACGGGATCCGGACGCCGGGGTCGGCCCGGACCGATGACCGTCCCCGGGGCCTCCGCGCCTCGGCCGCAGCGCCACGGGCGAGGCGGCCGACGATCCCTCCACGTCCGGCCGACGGGCCCCGGTCGGCGCCGCGGCACGCGCCGCCGGGTCGCCGTCCAGCGCGGGGATGGTGACGACCTCGAACCGGTCACCCGAGAGCCCGAGCAGTCACCGAACCCGGGGCGGTCCAGCCGCCCTCCTCTCTCGGTCATAGATGACGATCGGCACCACGATGATCAAGATGCCGACAGCCCACATCAGGATCATGGCCAGCACGGCAACCCAGTCCTGGGTCCACCCAGGAAAGGCTTCGCCAACGGCGATGAGACCCTCGGAGTAGGGACCGGTGCTGGCCGCAACTCGGTAGTTGCCGGTCGTGGCCGCGTCGAACTTGGCGACGCCGCCACCCTCCATGCCGCCGATCCTGTAGGTCGGCCCGTGAATCAGCTCGACCTTGACAGGATCCCCTGCCGGGCCCGAGACCTTGACCGTCACCGGATAGAGCTGACCATGGCAGTTCGGATAGTCGAGGCAGGCGGTGCCTTCCGAGTAGACGTAGTAGGTGGTGGCGTGGTCGACGTGAAGCGTGAGCACTCCTGGAACGGCAACACGGGCGAAACCCTCGGCTTGGTCGCTCTTGGCCTGACCGCCCCCGAGAGCAATTCCCAGGGCCAAGGCAACGCCACCGACGGCCAGAAGGGCTGCGAGCAGGTAGCGGGAGCGACGCGGCTTGCGAAGGGGCTGCTTCGGACGCTCGGCTTCGGTCGGGGATTCCCTCACAGCCATGGCAGATCACCTGCCTCTTCCTTCATTCGACCACGCTGGTGGCAACCCGGGCAGGGACGAAGGTCCCAGGCGAGTCACGCTCGCGGCGCCCCCGAGTCCAGGTCCGCACAGCACCATCGTCCGCACGCGTCCCCGATCGGTAGCCACCACGGCCCACTCCCGCACCGGCCCCCCTGACCCCGAGGTGCCGGTCAGGGGCGCTCGGAACGGTCACTCGGGACACCGTCGACCGCCGTGTCGCCGTGTCGCTGGAGCAGGGCTCCGAGCCCGGCCGGTGCCCGGGCTGCCGGTCACACCGGCGGAGCGCGCGACGGCTGGCGCCTCCCCTACCAGCCCTCGCCCACGAGCATCCCCAGGTGCACCACCGCGTCGCCGACCGCGCCCGGGGCGCCGATCCCCAGGGCACCCTCCATGTACTGCAGCAGCAGCTCGCGCGCCGCGCCCATGATCGCCACGCCCGCCGCGTCGTAGTGCCCGGGGGGACGGCGCTCGCCGCGCGCCTCGGCGCACAGCGCGAGGTGCCTCGCACAGAGCCTGCAGTTCGACCGCAGGACCTCGCGCCGGCGCTCCTCGAGTGCCGGGCTCACCCCGATCGCCTCGGTGTACAGCACCCGGTACCGCCGGGCGTCGGCGACCATCGTCTGGAGCCACTGCTCGGTCCAGATCCTGGCGCGGACCTCCCACACGGGCGGCGACCGGTCGAGCGCCGCCGTCACCGGCCCGATGACCCGCTCCACCTCCTGTTCGAACAGGGCCAGGAACAGGTCGATCCGGTCACCCGCGTGCCGGTAGAAGTCCCTGGTCGACACCCGCGCCTCGCGGCACAGGTCGGAGATGGTCGTCGCCTCGTAGCCCACCGTCCCGAACAGCTCGAGCCCGGCGTCGAGCAGACGACGGCGCGGGGACCGCTCGTCGTGCACCGCCGCCGCTGCCATGCCGCCGTCCGTCAGGCCGCGGCCACCACCGGCGCACGTCGCCGTGTGCGGCAGGCGTCACCCACTCGCCGGATCACCGTTCCGTTCTACCATGGCGGGCCCGCCGCAACGCGGAACGCCGGCGCACGGCCGCACCGCCGGTCGAGCCGCTCACGCGCCGGATGCCGACGGAGCACCCGCCGGCGCTCGGCCGCACCCGCGACCGCCACCGTGGCGGGACGGCGCCGCGGCCCGCCGGCGCTCACCGCCGGTGCTGTCGCTGCCGGTGGCGGTGCAGCTCGGCGTCGACGTCGGCCTCCGTCACCGGCCGGCGCAGGAACACGTCCCAGGCGTGCAGCACCAGCCCGATGCCCCAGCCGCCGAGCACCCATGCCGGCCAGAAGTACCCGGCGCCCGTCAGGGCCCACGCCACGACCAGGAAGGCGTTGACGACCACGAAGGCCACGACGTGCGAGCCGAAGTCGCGCCTGGCGGCGACCCGCTTGCGCGCCTCCTCGCGCGACGCGTCCTCCGCGAGCTGTTCGGGCTCGTCGGGCTCGTCGGGAACGACGTCGTGGGCTGGACCTCGGAGCTCGGCCATGGCACACCTCCGCAGCGCTCGTGTCCCAGCGTGGACCCGGGCGCACCGGCAGGCCAGGGGCGATCGGCCCTCGTCGGCGGCGGCGCTCCGCAGGCCCGCTCCGGACGCGGGCCGCCCGTCAGCGGACCAGCGAGCGCGGGAACGCCAGCGCCAGCAGGGCGGAGCCCAGCCCGAGCGCGGCGAGCACCCAGAAGACGGTGACGACGTCGCCGGCGTGCACCCAGAGCCCGACGACGAGGACGAGGAGCGCGCCGATGCCGTTCGCCAGGCCGAGGGCGATGCCCGATCCCATTGACCGGTTCTCCGGGAAAATGTCCTGCCCGATCAGGACCGTCGTCGACGCCGTGAGGAACAGGGCCATGCCCAGCAGGGCGGCGGCCACCCACACCGCGGCACCCCGCAGGTACACCACCGGGAAGATGAGCGCCGAGGTGGCGACGGCCGAGACGACCAGGACCGGCCGGCGGCCGATCCGGTCGGCGAGGTGCCCGCCCCACAGGTTGCCGACCACGCCGACCACGATCATCGTGGTGATGATCGACGCGCCGGCGACGAGGCTGCCGCCGCGCACGTGCCACATGACGGGGACGAAGGTCACGACTCCGTAGGTCGTGAGCGCCCGCACGCCGCGGTAGCCGACCAGCACGGCCAGGGGGCGCGCGTGCTCGCGCCAGCGGATGGCGCGTCCCTGGCGGGGCCGCCTCGGCAGCGCGGGAGCCCAGCGCGCCAGGAACACCGCCGTCACCGCACCGGGGACGGCCAGGATCCACAGGCTGCCGAGGCCGAGGTTGGCCGCCACCAGGCTGGCCGCCGTCGGCCAGATCCCACGGCCGAGCTCGCCCCCGACGAGGAACGCCGAGGTGCGCAGCCCCTGGCGGTCCCGGACCAGGCTGCGGACACCGGCCAGCGCCTGCGGGTGGAAGAACGCGCTGCCGATGCCGATCAGCAGCAGGAGCAGGACCAGGACGGTGGTGCTGTGCGCCACTGCTAGCAGGCCGCCGCCGGCGGTGCTCAGGACGAGCCCGGCGACCACCAGGCTCCGGCCGCCCACCCGGTCGGCCACCCACCCGACCAGCGGCTGCAGCGCCTGGCCGACGATCAGCGCTGCCACCAGGACGCCCGCCATCCGCAGCGGCAGGTGGACCGAGGCCAGGACGGCCGGCAGCACGCCGGGCAGGTAGTTGGCGGCGCCGTCGTTCAGCAGGTGCGCCCAGGTCAGGCCGAGCAGCCGGCCACCGGCGTGGTGCTCGGGCCTCTCCTCCGTGGTCGCCGCCATCGCGAGCGGACCGGCCTCCGTCACGCCCCTGGTCGCCCGAACGTCCGAACCCGCGGCGGCGCCGGCGGGACCGCTGCGGCCGGTCGCGCTGGCAGGACCGACACGGCCGGTGCCGCTGCCCGTCATCGGTGGTTCGGCGCGCAGGTGCCACACAGGTGCACACGGGCGGTGCCACGGGGAGCGCAGACCATGCTCCCCAGTCTCCCATCCTCGCCGCCGCTCCCGGCCGGCGTCACGGGGCACCGGCACCCTGGCCACGGGTACCGGCGCCGCGGTCGCCGGGGTACGGGCACGTCTCGCTTGTGACGTTCGCCCCTGGGCGCGGGGTGGCTCGTCCGCGTTCACTGGTGCGATGGCCACGAAGACGAAGGTCGCCGCGATTGCCGGTGCTGCCGCCGCTGCGGCTGCCGCCGTGGTGGCCGCGGCCCGCCACTGGGCGCGTCGCGAGCCGACCGGACCCGCAGCGACCGGCACGGCCCGCCCGGTCCCCGCCCGCCGGGAACCTCCTACCGAGACCGCGGGCCCGCCCACCACCAGCGGTCACGATGACCACGTGGACCAGGGTGGCCATGGGCACCACGGTGGCCACGTGCCGACGCCGGACCCTGCGCACGCGCCCGGGCACCGGCACCTGCGCCTGCCGGAGCGCATCCGGCGCCAGGTGCCGCCGGCCACGGTGCTGCAACGCCCGTTCGCCAAGCACCGCCACGGGCTCCGCCACCCGGGCCGCGGCTGACGCCGCCTGCCGGGTCCCCGCACGACGCGGCCGGCCCCGACGGCCTCAGCCCGTCGGTTCGTGGCCGGTGGCGACCGCAGGTGCCGCGCCGGCGTGGCCCGTGTGGCCGGTGCCGTCGCGGGCCCCGCTGCCACCACGATCGCCACTGCCACCGCCACTGCCGCTGCCGGCACCTGCCGGCTGGAAGCGCGCCACCGAGAAGCCGAGCAGCAGCGGCACGTCGACGGCGAACACCGCCAGCATGGCGGTCATCAGCCCGAGCATCGCGCCGCGGGTGCCGTCG
>JAJZYI010000101.1 GCA_021798135.1 Actinomycetes bacterium
CACCCGCTCGCCGGGCAGGCCCATGAGCTCGCCGACCACGGCGCCGTCGAGCCGGCCGGCCGCCCGCAGGCGCTCGGCCAGGGCCGGGAGGTGCCGGCCGCCCTTGTATACGACGACCGCCGCCTCGGGGTCGGCGAGCGGCACGTCGATGGCGCTCGGCCCGGCCACCGCACTGACCAGATGCAGCCGCTCCAGCCCGTCGACCAGCACCGTGCCGCTTCGCGCCGCCAGGTCCTGGAAGGCGCAGATCCCGGGCACCGTCTCCACCGGCGTCCCGGAGCGCCGTTCGAGCACCCGGTCGGCCAGGTGGTGGAACGTGCTGTACACGTTCGGGTCGCCGAGGGTCACGAACGCCACGCGCTCACCGGCCTCCAGGCATGCAACGACCCGGTCGGCCGCCCGGTCGTGGGCGGCACGCCGGGCGGCGTCGTCCTCCACGATGGCGAACACCATGCGCTCCACAACGACGTCGGGGGCCGCCTGCCGGACGATCGACTCGGCCCGACCCACGGCGTCGACCGCCATTGTCGGGCCGAAGACGCGGTCGGCGCCGCGCAGCTCGGCCAGCGCCTTGAGGGTGAGCAAGCCGGGATCGCCCGGACCTACGCCGACGCCGATCAGGGCCGGGCCCATCATCCATCTCCCGTGGAACGAGGCAGTTCGCCGCTGCAGCCGGTCTCCTGGCTCCCGGATCGCCGCTCACCCCGCCTTCCCGGGCCTCCCGGCCCAGTGGCATCGTGGGGCTCGCTCCCCGGTCACAGTGGCGGGACCGCGCCGGACTCGCACCGGCTTCCCGAGCACTGCAGCGTGCCAACTGTAGCGCAGCTGCCTGGCCCGCCCCCGGCCCGTTCCGGTTCGCTGCCGGCCCACCGGTTGGGCCGGTGCGGTGGCCGGCGGGCAGCGGGGGCCACCGCCGGGAGGGGCGGTCAGTACTCGATCCCCTTGATGGCGCGGACTCCCTGGTCGAAGGCGTGCTTGACCTTGCGCATCTCGGTGACCGTGTCGGCGATGGCCACGAGCTCGTCGGGCGCGCCGCGGCCGGTCACGACGACGTTGGTGTGCGGCGCGCGGTCGCGCAGGCCCGCCACGATCTCCTCCACCGGGACCCAACCGTACGTGGCCGCGTAGGTCAGCTCGTCGAGGACGAGCAGCTGGTACTCCCCCGACGCCAGCTTCTGCCGGGCGAGCTCCCAGGCGTGCCGACCCTTGGCGGCGGTCTCGTCGAGGTCGGTCGACTCCCAGGTGAACCCGTCGCCGAGGGTGTGCCACTCGACGCCGAGATGGTCGGCCAGCTTCCGCTCACCCGTGCGCCACTTGCCGCCCTTCACGAACTGGACGACAGCGACGTTCCACCCCCGGGCCCACCCCCTTGCCATCACGCCGAAGGCAGCCGAAGACTTCCCCTTGCCGGTGCCGGTGTTGACCAGGACGATGGACCGAGCTCGCGCCATGGTCCCCGCACGGTAGTGACTCGGGCCGGCCGCGGCAAGGGTCCGGGAGGCCCGCCGGTCCGGGTGGGTGCCGGGCTAGGCGCCCGGCACCGGATCACGCGGTACAGTGCGTGCCGTAGCGCAGGGAACCCGGTGCGAGTCCGGGGCTGTCCCGCAACTGTGACCGGGGAGCGAACCCCACCGATGGCCACGGCCCGATGTCGGGCGGGAAGGCCGGGGAGAGCGACGATCCGGGAGCCAGGAGACCTGCCTGCCCGAGAGTGTGCTCGGCACCGCGAGGACGACCGTGTTGTTCGACATCCGCTGGCGGCGCGAAGCCGGCAGGAACATGCCCGTGCTGGTGTGGCAGTGGCCCGCGCCCATGAGAACCATCGCCAGCGGCCCCCACAATGGCGGGATCGGGCTGCGCCGTTGGGTGATCAACGCCCAGGTCCCGCCGGCGTATGCCCGCCGGGACCCCGACCACCACCTGTCCAAGCTGGGCGTGTCGCTCGGGCTACCGGGACGGGGTGTCGGGATGCTCACCGCGGCGGCCGTCGAGCACTTCCGCTCCGCCGCCGAAAGCGGAGCGGAAGTGGTCGCCACCGTTGGTCTCGGCCGGCCGATCCTCGCCGCCGCGCCCGACGCCCGGGGCCCGGCCCCCCTCGCCGGGACCATCAACATTGTGGCCCTCGTGCCCGAGCGCCTGTCCGATGCCGCGCTCGTGAACGCGGTGATGACCGTGACCGAAGCGAAGGTGCAGGCGCTGCGCGATGCCGGTGTCCCGGGCACGGGCACCGCCACCGACGCCGTGTGCCTCGTCTGCCCGGATGACGGACCCACCGCCGACTACGCCGGTCCCCGCTCACGGTGGGGCTCCAGGCTGGCCCGGGCGGTGCACCGTGCCGTCCTCACCGGGGTGACGCCGTGATCACGCTGGTGCTCGGTGGGACGCGCTCGGGGAAGTCGGCGGTGGCCGAACGGCTCGTCGCTGGGGTCGCCGGCCCCGTCACCTACGTGGCGACCGGCACCGAGACCGACGCCGACATGGCGGCTCGCATCGCCGCGCACCGCGCCCGCCGGCCCGCCGGCTGGGCGACGGTGGAATGCGGCGCCGAGCTGGTCGGCGCGCTGCGCGCCGTGGTCGGCACGGCGCTGGTCGACGCGCTGGGGACGTGGCTGGCTGCGGTGCCGGCCTTCGCGGTCGACACGGCTGGGCTCTGCCAGGCGCTCCTGGCTCGGCATGGTGACACGGTCGTCGTGTCGGAGGAGGTCGGCATGGGCGTCCACCCGGCCTCCGTGGTCGGCCGCCAGTTCCGCGACGCGCTGGGCGAGCTCAACCAGGCGGTCGCCGCCGTCGCCGACCGCACGCTGCTGGTCGTGGCAGGTCAGGTGCTGTTGGCGGGTCCCGCCTCCCCGGCGCGCGGGGCGGCCGGCTCCGCTGGTCGGTGGGCCGGTGCGTAGCGCCCTGTCGTTCCTGACAGCCGTCGGCGGCGCTCGCACCCCCACGCCCGGAGCCCTGGCGTGGTTCGGGCCGGTTGGTGCCGCCATGGGCCTGCTGCTCGGCGGGGTGTGGTGGGGGGCCGGCCGCCTGTGGCCCGCGGCGGTGGCTGCCGCCGTCGTCGTCGCCGCCGACCTCGCCGCCACCGGCCTCCTCCACCTCGACGGGTTGGTGGACGCCGCCGACGGCCTGCTGCCGCACCTCGACCGGGACCGGCGGCTCACCGTCATGCAGCAGCCGGACGCCGGAGCGTTCGGGGTCGGCGTCGCCGGCGGCGTCCTCCTCCTCCGGTGGGCGGCGCTCGCGTCGGTCCGCCCCGCTCCGCTGCTGCTCGCCGCCCTGTGGTGCCTGTCGCGCGCGGCGATGGCCGCCACCGCTGCGGTCGTCCCCTACGCCCGTGCCGACGGCGGACTGGCGACCGCCTTCGGCGCGGGCGGCGCCCGTCTCCCGCACGCCCGACGCGGTGCCCTCGCCCGGCTGGTCGCCACCGTCGCTGCTGCTGCCGGACTGGCCGCCCTGTGGCGCGTGCCGGCAGGGCCGGTGGCCGTCGCGGTCTCGGCCGGCGCGTTCGCCGCCGTGGTCGCCCTGGCCCGACGACGCCTCGGCGGTTTCACGGGCGACATCCTCGGCGCCGCCGGCATGGTCGCCGAGAGCGCCGGCCTGCTGGTCGCGGCGGCCCGGTGGTGAGGAGCGTGCCCGACCGCACACCGGCCCGCCGTCACGCCCCCGATCGGGGCCGTGACCGGCGCGGCCTGCGGCACCGCGCCGTCGCCGCGGCGGCAGGCGTGCTAGCGGACCTCGTCGCCGGCGAGCCACCGGTGCGGCCCCACCCGGTCGCAGCGTTCGGCGCGCTCATGCGCACGATCGAGGGCGCCGCCTACCGTGACAGCCGGCGTGCCGGTGCGGCCCATGCCGCGGTCGGCCTCGCTCTGGGCGCCGCAGCAGGCGCGGCAGTCGGCTCCACGGCTGCAGCAACCTACCTGGCGGTGGCCGGCAGGGCGCTCCGCCAGGTGGCCACTGACGTGGGCGGGGCCCTGGACCGCGGCGACCTGGACCGGGCCCGACAGCTGCTGCCGGCCCTGGTGGGCCGCGACTGCGCCGGCCTCGGCGTCGCCGAGGTCGCCCGTGCTGTGGTCGAGTCGGTGGCCGAGAACACGGTCGACGCCGTGGTCGCGCCGGCGCTGTGGGGTGCTGTCGCGGGAGCGCCCGGCGCGTTCGGCTACCGCGCCGTCAACACCATGGACGCCACGGTCGGCCACCGCGGCGATCGCTACGGGCGGTACGGCTGGGCCAGCGCCCGGCTCGACGACGCCGCCAATCTGCTGCCGGCACGCTGCACCGCCGTGCTCGTCGCTGCGGTCCGGCCGGCGGCTGCGCCGGAGGTGTGGCGCGCCGTGCGGCACGACGCGCCGGCACACCCGTCACCCAACAGCGGTGTGGCCGAAGCGGCGTTCGCCGCCGCGCTGGGGCTCCGCCTCGGCGGTGCCAACCGGTATGGCGACCGGCTCGAGCACCGACCGCCGCTGGGCAGCGGCCGGGCAGCCGCCCCTGGCGACATCGCGAGGGCCTGCCGGCTCTCCCTCGACGTCGCGGTGGCCCTGGCTGGCGCGTTGGCCTTCGCAGGCGTGCTCGGATGATGGTGCCCGCCACCTCCACCGGAGCACACCCCGGGTCGGCCCTGCCACCACCTGGCCGTCGTGGCAGCGCGCCAGCCCCGTCGCCTGGCCGTCGCGGGAGCGTGCCAGCCCCGTCGCGGCACGGCGGCGACGGCCCAGCCGTGGCGGCCGCGCTCGGCATCGACCCGGCCAGGGTGCTGGACCTGTCGGCCTCACTGAACCCGCTGGCGCCCGACGTCGCCGCCGTCGCCGGCCGGCACCTCGGAACCCTGCGGTGCTACCCGGATCCAGCAGCCGCCACGGCGGCGCTCGCCGACGCCATGGGGGTCGACCGCCAGTGCCTGCTGCTCACCAACGGCGGGTCGGAGGCGATCACCCTGGTCGCCGGCGAGCTCGGCGGGCATGTCGACGAGCCGGAGTTCTCGCTCCACCCGCGGGAGGGCGGGCCGCGATGGCGTTCGAACCCGCACAACCCGACCGGCCGCCTGGCCCCGGCCGACGAGCGCGCCGACGTGTGGGACGAGGCGTTCTACCCGCTGGCCACGGGGAGCTGGACCCGAGGGGACCCCGGTTCGGTAGTGGTCGGCTCGCTGACGAAGCTCTTCGCCTGCCCCGGGCTCCGGCTCGGCTACGTGGTCGCCCCTCCGGAGCTGCTCGACCGGCTGCGACGGCGGCAGCCGGCCTGGGCGGTGTCGACCCTGGCCGTGGCGGCCCTGCCCGACCTGCTCGAGACCGCCGACCTCACCGGCTGGTCGGTGGGGATCGCCGAGCTTCGGTCCGATCTGGTCGCCCTGCTCGACACGCACGGGCTGGCTCCCCTGGCCTCCGAGGCTCCGTTCGTCCTGTGCCGCCAGGCCCGCGGCCTGCGTAGCCGCCTCGCGCCCCACGGCGTGGTCGTGCGTGACGCCTCGTCGTTCGGCCTGCCCCACCACGCCCGGGTCGCCGTGCCCGACCGGGCCGGCCTGGCACGCCTGCAGGACGCGCTTGAGAGGAGCGCGCCGTGAACGGCGGGCTCATGGTCTGCGGCACGGCCAGCGACGTCGGCAAGAGCCACGTGGTGACCGGCCTGTGCCGGCTGCTCGCCCGGCGTGGCGTCGCCGTCGCGCCGTTCAAGGCTCAGAACATGGCACTCAACGCGTACGTGACGCCGTCGGGGCACGAGATCGGTCGGGCCCAAGGCGTCCAGGCCCTGGCGGCGGGTGCCGTCCCCGAGGTGGCCATGAACCCGATCCTGCTGAAGCCCACCGGTGAGCGGACCAGCCAGGTCGTCGTGTGCGGCGAGCCGGTCGGCCACATGGACTCCGCCGAGTACCACCGGCGCAAGCCCGCGCTGCTCGCCACGGTGCTCGAGGCGCTCGACGACCTGCGTCGGCGCTACGACGTCGTGATCGCCGAGGGCGCCGGCAGCCCGGCGGAGATCAACCTGCTCGACCACGACATCGTCAACCTGCGCGTCGCCGCCGACGCAGGGCTGCCGGCCATCGTGGTCGGGGACATCGACCGGGGCGGCGTGTTCGCCGCTCTGTACGGCACCGTGTCACTGCTCCCGGCCCGCTACCGTCAGCTCGTCCGGGGCTTCGTGGTGAACAAGTTCCGCGGGGACCCGGCGCTCCTGGGCGACGGGCTCGCCGAGCTGCAGCGTCGCTGCGACGTTCCCACCCTCGGCATCCTGCCCTTCGTGCACGACGTCGCCCTGGACGCCGAGGACTCCCTCGCCCTCGACGGGCGCCGGCCCCGTGCGACCGGTCCCCCCGTCGCCGACCCCCTCGACGTCGTCGCGCTCCGGTTGCCCCGCATCGCCAACTTCACCGACCTCGACGCGCTGGCCGTCGAGCCCGGGATCAGCGTCCGGCTGGTCGACGACCCCGGCGCCGTCGGCGATCCCGATCTGCTGGTGCTCCCTGGGAGCAAGGCAACGGTCGCCGACCTGGCGTGGCTGCGGGGACGCGGTCTCGACCGGTCCGTCGCCGGGTGCCTGGTCCGGGGGACGACGGTGCTGGGCATCTGCGCCGGGTACCAGATGCTCGGGCACAGCATCGACGACACGGTCGAGTCGGGACGCGGTGCGGTGGACGGCCTGGGCCTGCTGGACGTCACCACCCGGTTCGACCCGGTGAAGCAGACGCGCCAGCGCCGCGGCATCGCTCTGGGTGAACGGGTGGCAGGCTACGAGATCCACCATGGCCGGACGACCAGAGGCCCCGGCGCCACCGCTTGGATCACCCTGGATGACGCGTCGGGGCACGCCGACGAGGGGGCGGCGAGCCCCGACGAGGGGGCGGTGCTCGGCACCAGCCTGCACGGGCTGTTCGAGGAGGATGCCTTCCGCTGCGCCTTCCTGGCGGGCGTGGCCACGAGGCGCGGCAAGCGGTTCGCCAGCGCCGGGGTGTCGTTCGCCGCCACGCGCGATGCGCAATTCGACCGGCTCGCCGACCTGCTCGAGGCGCACCTCGACACCGCCGCCGTGGACCTGATCCTCGCCGAAGGGGCATGTCGGTGATCCTGCTGCTCTCCAATGCCGACACCGACATCCTGGCGGTGCGATCGGTGCTCGATGGCCTACCCGAGGGGCTCGGGCCGGTGCGAGCGGCCAACCCGGCCACCCTGGACGGTCCGCCGCCCCTTGAGGGGGTCGACGCCGTGCTGGTCCGCCTGCTCGGGGGCCGGCGGGCTTGGGAGGAGCCGTTCGACGAGCTGCGACGGCAGTGCCTGGCCGCGGGCGTCCCGCTGCTCGCGTTCCCCGGTGAGGCGGCACCGGACGCCGAGCTCACCGCGCTGTCGACCGTCCCGGCGGCCACCGTCGCCCAGGCGTTCGAGTACCTGGTGCACGGCGGGCTCGCCAACGTCGAGAACCTGCTGCGCTTCGTCGCCGACACGGTCCTCATGGGCGGGTTCGGCTTCGACCCCCCGCAGGTGGTGCCCGCCACCGGGGTCTTCGGCGACCCGGTGCTCGACCCGGCATGCCCGACGGTGGGCATCGTCTTCTACCGGGCCCACCTGCTGTCGGGGAACACCGGTTTCGTCACTGACCTCGCCGAGGCACTCGCAGCCCGTGGCGTCAACTCCCTCCCGGTGTGGTGCTATTCGCTCCGGCCCGGCTCGGACGGCCGGGTGGAGGCGCTCGAGCTGCTGGCGTCCTCCGGCGTCGACGCGCTGGTGACCACGGTGCTGGCCATGGGGTCGGCAGACGGCGACCAGTGGGACGCGTCGGCCCTCGCCGCCCTCGGCGTGCCCGTCGTCCAGGCCGTCACCGCAACTGCGTCGCATGCCGCCTGGGCGGCCGCCGACGGCGGCCTGGGCCCACTGGACGTGGCCATGGCCGTGGCCATCCCCGAGCTGGACGGCCGGATCGTGAGCGTGCCGCTGTCGTTCAAGGAGGTCGTCGATGACGGCGACGACCTCGGTACCCCGGTCACCGCGTACCGGACGGTGCCCGACCGGGTCGCGCGCGTGGCCGGCATCGCCGCCCGCCTGGCGCGCCTGCGCCGGGTGCCGCCCTCCCGGCGCCGTGTCGCGGTGGTGCTGTCCGCCTACCCGACGCGGCGCAGCCGCCTCGGCAACGCCGTCGCGCTCGACACGCCGGCCAGCGTCATCGCGCTCCTCCACCGCCTGGCCGACGCTGGGTACCGGGTCGACCGGGTCCCGGCCGACGGCGACGCCCTCATGCACGAGCTCGCCGCCGGCCTTCCCGGCGACATGGGCTCCGCCCCCGCCGCGCCTCCGCCGGGGCCGCTGCGGTGGTCGGGCGCGGCCTATGCGGCGTGCTTCGCCGCCCTCGACCCGGCGCTGCGCGACACGGTGGCCGATGCCTGGGGCGAACCGCCGGGAACCGTGTGGACCGTGGGCGGCGACCTGGTCTTCCCCGGCATCGACCTGGGTGGTGTGCTCGTCGCGGTGCAGCCGCCACGCGGCTTCGGCGACAACCCCGTCGCCGTCTACCACTCGCCCGACCTGCCTCCCACCCACCAATACCTGGCGTTCTACCGCTGGCTCGACGAGGTGTGGGGGGCGGACGCCATCGTGCACGCCGGCAAGCACGGCACGCTCGAGTGGCTGCCCGGCAAGGGCGTGGGCCTTTCGGCGGCATGCGCGCCCGACGCCGCCCTCGGCGACACCCCCCTCGTCTACCCCTTCGTCGTGAACGACCCCGGCGAAGGCACCCAGGCGAAACGGCGCGCTCACGCCGTGATCGTCGACCACCTGCTGCCGCCGATGACCCGGGCCGACACCTACGACGAGCTCGCCCGGCTCGAGACCCTCCTCGACGAGTACGCCCGGGTCGCCGCCCTCGACCCCGGCAAGCTGCCGGCGATCCGCACCCAGGTGTGGGACCTGCTCGTCGAGGCCGAGATGCACCGCGACCTCGGCGTGCAGGACATCCCGCCGGGCGACGACTTCGACGACCTGGTGCTGCACGTCGACGGCTACCTGTGCGAGCTGAAGGACGCCCAGATCCGCGGCGGGCTGCACGTGCTCGGCCAGCCGCCGACGGGCGAGGCCGAGCTCGACATGGTGCTGGCCATCACCCGGGTGCCCCAGGGGCCGGTCCCGTCGCTGCGCGCCGGCCTGGGTGCCGACGCCAGCCGCGCCGACGTCGACCGGGTGGAGGCCGGCAACCGGCGGGTGCTGGCCGAGCTCCAGGCGGCCGGCTGGCCGACCACCAGCGACGACCCCACCCTGCAGTGGGTGTGCACAACGCTGGTCCCTGCCCTGCGGCGCGCACCCGCCGAGCTCGGCGCCGTCCTCGACGCGCTCGAGGGCCGTCACGTCGCGGCGGGACCGAGCGGCGCCCCGACGCGCGGCATGGCACACGTCCTGCCGACGGGCCGCAACTTCTACTCTGTCGACCCCCGGGCCGTGCCCTCCCCCCTGGCATGGGACGTCGGTCGCGCCCTGGCCGACGAGCTGGTCGCCCGCCACGTGGCCGACACCGGCGCAGTGCCCCGGTGCATCGGCCTGGTGGTCTGGGGCACGGCAGCGATGCGCACCATGGGCGACGACGTGGCGCAGGCCCTGGCCCTCGTCGGCGTCCGGCCCCGTTGGCAGGCGGAGTCAGGGCGCGTCGTGGGGCTGGAGCCGATGAGCGAGGACGAGCTGGGGCGGCCGCGCGTCGACGTCACCCTGCGGATCTCCGGGTTCTTCCGTGACGCCTTCCCCCACGTGGTCGCCCTGCTCGACGAGGCGATGGCGTTGGCCGGCTTCGACGACGACCCTCGCATCTTCGGCGCCAAGCCCGGTGCCTACGGCTCGGGGATCCTGCCCCTGCTCGAGTCCCGAGCCTGGCGCGACGACGCCGATCTCGCCGCCGTCTACGAGGCGTGGAGCGGCTGGTCCTACGGCCGGGAGGCGATGGGCGCGCCGGCGACTGAGGCCATGCGCCGCCGGTTCGCGGCGATCGACGTGGCCGTGAAGAACCAGGACAACCGGGAGCACGACATCTTCGACTCCGACGACTACCTCCAGGACCACGGGGGCATGATCGGCATGGTGCGGGCCCTCACCGGCCGCCAGCCCGCCGCGATGTTCGGCGACACGTCGGACCCGTCGAGACCGCGGGTCCGCAGCCTGGCCGAGGAGGCGGCCCGCGTGGTGCGCACGCGCGTCGTCAACCCCAAGTGGATCGCGGCCATGCAACGGCACGGCTACAAGGGTGCGTTCGAGATGGCGGCGACCGTCGACTACCTGTTCGGCTACGACGCCACAGCGCACGTCGTCGAGGACTGGATGTACGAACGCGTCACCCAAGCCTACGTCGCCGATCCCGACGTGCAGGCCTTCTTCGAGCGGTCCAACCCGTGGGCGCTTCGTGCCATCGCCGAACGGCTCCTCGAGGCCCGGGACCGCGGCCTCTGGGCTGCCTCCGACGAGGCGCTCGCCGCCCTGCGCGACGCGGTGCTGCTGGCAGAGCGGTGGGAGGAGTCATCATGACCGGCCTTCCCGATCCGGGTGGCACGAGAGCCAGCTTCCCGTTCGCAGCCGTGGTGGGTGCCGACGACGCCAAGCTCGCCCTGCTGCTCAACGCCGTCGAACCCCGGATCGGTGGCGTGCTGCTGCGCGGCGACAAGGGGAGCGCCAAGTCCACGCTGGCGCGGGGTGTGGCTGACCTGCTGCCCGGCGACGCTCCGTTCGTGTTTATCGCCGTGGCGGCCACCG
>JAJZYI010000102.1 GCA_021798135.1 Actinomycetes bacterium
GGTCGGGTGCCGGATGCCTGGCGGGCGGTGGCGGTCAGTGCCTGCCGAGGCGCCGGCTGCCGAGCACCAGGGCGCGCTGGTAGAAGCCCCCCGGCAGGCGCGCCAGCAGGTCGATCACGGCGGCGTCGGGACCGACCAGGACCCGGCGCCGGTCGCGGGCGACGGCATCCAGGATCCGACGGGCGGCGCGCTCGGGGCTGGTGATGGCGACCCGGTCGAAGCCGGCGCGGGCGCGCGCCTCGCCGCCGGCGGCGACGGCGACGCTGGCGTCCATCCGGGCGTTGCGGGCGATGCTCGTCTTGATCCCGCCGGGGTGCACGGTGGTGGCCGACACCGGGGACCCGGCGATCTCCAGCTCCATCCGCAGCGTGTCGGTGAATCCCCGCACCGCGAACTTGGCCGCGTTGTAGGCACCCTGGGTCGGCACGCTGACCAGGCCGAAGACGCTCGACAGGTTCACCACGTGGCCCTCGCCCGACGCCTGCAGGTGCGGCAGGAACGCCTTGGTCCCGTGGACGACGCCCCAGAAGTCGATGGCCATGAGCCACGCCAGGTCCTCGTAGGACATCGACTCGACGGTCGCGGCGAGGGCGACCCCGGCGTTGTTGACGATCAGGTTGACCCGGCCGTGGTCGGCCGCCACCGCCGCCGCCCAGGCCTCGACGGCAGCGCGGTCCGACACGTCGACGCGCGCGGTCGTGACGGTCACGCCGAGCTCGCGGCACCGCTCGGCCGTCACGCCCAGGCCCTCCTCGTCGACGTCGGCGAGCGCCAGGTGGGCGCCGCGCCGGCCGAGCTCGGCGGCGAGCGCCCGCCCGATGCCCGAGGCCGCGCCGGTGACGGCGGCGACGCGTCCCTCGTAGCTCTTCACCATGGTGGCCCCTCCGGCGTGGTCGTGGTCCGGCGCGGTCGTGGTCCGGTGTGGTCGTGGTCCGGTGTGGTCGTGGTCCGGTGTGGTCGTGGTCCGGCGCAGTGGCCGTCCGGGGCGGCGGCGCAGGCGCCCGGGCGGGGGCCCGTCAGGCCTGCCCTGCCGGCGCCAACGCCGGCGCCGGTGCCGGGTTGGAGCAGACGAGCGCGTCGTCCTCCACCCCCTGCCGCCGGATCAGCCGCCAGTCGCGCAGGTAGTTCTGGTGGACCCGCCACGGGTCGGCGGCACCCTGCCTGGGGAAGCGGTCGAGGGCGCGCTGCACGTACCCCGAGCTGAGCCCGAAGAGCGGGTCGCTCCCCGCGGCACCGTGCCCTTCGGTCGGCGTGCACTGGCGCAGGCCGCGCTCGTGGAGGTGGCGCAGGAGCCGCACCACGAAGTCACAGGTCAGCTCGCACTTGAGCGTCCACGAGGCGTTCGTGTAGCCGATGGCGAAGGCGAGGTTGGGCACGCCCTGCAGCATCATGCCCTTGTAGGTCAGGCGCCGGGCGGGGTCCACGGGCTCGCCGTCGACCGACAGCTCGATGCCGCCGAGGAACAGCAGGTCGAGCCCGGTGGCCGTGACGACGACGTCCGCCGGGAGCACCCGCCCCGAGCGGAGGCGCAGGCCCTCGTCGGTGAACGTCTCGACGTGGTCGGTGACCACCGAGGCGCTCCCGCCGCGCACGGCGGCGAAGAGGTCCCCGTCGGGCACGATGCACAGCCGCTGGTCCCACGGGTCGTAGCGCGGCGTGAAGTGGGTGTCGACGTCGTAGCCGGCCGGGAGCCGGCGGCGGGCGGCCCCGAGCAGCAGCCGCTTGACGGTGGCCGGGCGGTGCCGGCTCAGCTCGAAGAACGCCAGGGTGGCGAGCGCCAGCGCCCAGCGCACCGCCGGCCCGGCCAGGCGCGGCGGCAGGGCGCGGCGCAGCGCGTCCGCGACGGGGCTGCGCCCCGGCAGCGACATGATCCAGGTGGGCGACCGCTGCAGCATCGTCACGTGCGCGGCGGTGCCGGCGAGCGCCGGCACCAGGGTCACCGCCGTGGCGCCGCTCCCGATCACGACCACGCGCCTGCCCGCGACGTCGAGGTCGTCGGGCCAGTGCTGGGGGTGCACGATCGTGCCGCGGAAGCGGTCCATGCCGGGGAAGTCCGGCAGGTACCCGCGGTCGTACCGGTAGTAGCCGGTGCACGAGAAGAGGAACCCGCAGGTGAGCTCCACCGTGTCACCGGTGGCCGCCCGCTCGGCGGTCACGTGCCAGCGCGCCTCGGCCGTCGACCACGCGGCGCGCACCACCCGGTGGCCGAACCGGACGTGCCGGTCGACGCCCGTCTCGGCCGCGGTGGCGCGGATGTAGTCGAGGATGGACCCGCCGTCGGCGATCGAGCGCTCCCCGTCCCACGGGCGGAAGGCGTACCCGAGGGTGAACATGTCGGAGTCCGACCGGATGCCGGGGTAGCGGAACAGGTCCCAGGTCCCGCCGATGGCGTCGCGGGCCTCCAGCACGGCGAAGGAGGCCCAGGGCAGGCCGGCCTGCACGTGGCGGGCGGCGCCGATCCCCGAGAGCCCGGCGCCGACGATGAGGACGTCGACGTGCTCGGGAGCGCCGGGGCGGTCGTCGCCCGGCCGGACGGCTGCGGTCGTCATGTGCCCTCCCCCCGCCCGCTGGCGGTCACGAGCAGGTCCCGGAGCGTACCGCCGTCCCCGAACAGCTCGTCGCGCCAGCGGGCGGTGAGCGCCGAGGCGTCGACGTCGTCGGGGTGGAAGCCGCGGCGGTTGTAGGCGCGCAGGCGGGCGCGGACCGCCGGCTGGACGAAGGGCGAGGCGAGGAACCGGCGCAGGCTCGCCCGCAGGTTGCCCCGGCGGTAGGTGGCGGGGTCGAGCAGGAGCGAGGCGGCCACCTGCAGCGCCGTCCCGACCACGAACGCCAAGGTCATGAGGCGCATGGTGAGGATGCGGAGCCGCTCGCCGCCGCCGACCGCCCGGTACACGTCGAAGGCCACGGCCTTGTGCTCGGACTCCTCCAGGGCGTGCCACAGGAAGAGGTCGGTGATCCCCTGGTGCCCGCAGAGCCGGCGGGCCTCGGGATCGGACAGGAGCAGCTCGGCCAGGGTGGCGGTGACGTGCTCCAGGGCGGCGGTGGCCGCCAGGTTCGAGATCGGCGGGAGCAGGCGGGAGCGCAGCGCCAGGCCCCACCGGGTGAGCCGCTCGCCCTGGAGGGTCGGATAGCCCAGCTCGGCCAGGCGCGCGTTGAGGGCCCGGTGCTCCCGGCCGTGCATCGACTCCTGGCCGATGAAGCCGGCGACCTGGCGTGACAGCACCGGGTCGTCCAGGCGGTCCCGGTAGTGGCGGACCGACCGGACGAAGAAGTCCTCGCCGTCGGGGAACACCGACGACAGGGCGGCGATGACGTGGCTCGTCACCAGGTCGCCGTCGGCCGCGAAGTGCCGGGGCAGGGCGGCGAGCGACGCCTCGAAGGAGATGCGACGGGTCGTGACGCGGCGATCGGGGTCGCTGCCGTGGTCCATGGGCCTCCACCTCCGCGTCGGCCGGTCCGGTGCCGCCGCCGCGCGGGCTCATCGTAGACCATGTGACGAAAATCATCGATTCGTCTGGTCGATGCGGCCCCGGCGCCGCCGCCTCGTGGACACCAGGAGCGCCAGGCCGGCGGCGGCCATCGCCGCACCCGACGCGTCCGCGGCCAGGACGAGGTCGGCGGCACCCGCAGCGGTCACGTCGCCCAGCGGCGCGAACCAGGTGCCCCGGAAGGGCGGGGGGTCGGGGAGCCCGGTGCCGGGCGGGCAGTAGAGGTAGTTGGCGCACCGGCTCGACCACTGCCCGTAGGAGATGAACCGCCGGCCCGTGGCCGCGACGAAGACCGTCCCGCCTCCCGGTCCCCACCTGCCGGCGCCGCCGTCGGTGGCCAGCAGCGGCGTCCCCGACGGGTGGCACGGCCCGGTCGGGCCGTCGCAGCGGGCGAACGTCTCGCCGTAGCTGACCGGCTCGGCCACCGGGAGCTGCGTGCCGAGCGGCGGCACCGGCTTCCCGACCCGATAGGCGGCGGAGAAGCTCCCCGTGGCGTAGTAGAGGACGTCGGTGCCCCCCTGGGCGACCAGGTCGGGGTTCTCGATGGTGTCGGTCGTGCCGGCCTGCTGGGACAGGACCACCCGGGGCTCGGCCCCGGGGGCCAGCGTGGTGCCGGTCGACGGGTCCAGCGGCACCGACCACAGCCGTGCCGGCGGGCCGCCCACCTCGTTCCCCGTCTTGAACAGCAGGTACGGCGCGCCGGTGCTCGGGTCGACGAACGGGCTCGGGTCGATGACGCCGCCGTCCTGGTGCCCGCGGTCGAAGGTGGAGCGGTCGGTGCCGTCCTGGCAGAGCAGCGGCGCGGCGCCGGGGCCCGCCGCCACGAACCGTCCGTCGAGCGACGCGGCCGTGGCGACGCCGACGCAGTAGTCCCACGGCGGCGTGGGCCCGGCGCCGGGCGCCGGCGCGAGGTGCGCCGAGAAGAACAGGACCCACCGGCCGCCGTAGGCGAACACGCCGGGCGCCTGCAGGAAGGCGCCCCGGTCGACCCATCGCGGCGCGTCGGCGCGGTCGAGGGCGACGCCGACGGCCGACGGGCCGGCCACCGACCACCCGGAGCCGGACGGCGCCACGGCGAAGCGCTGGATGCCGGCCAGGTCGGGCCTCCAGGCCCCCTGCGTGGCGAAGACGACGGCGGTCCCCGGCCGGTAGCCCGCCGGCGGCCCCGAGCCCGGCGGCCCCACGACCACCACGTCCGGGTCGCCGGCGTCGAAGGGCCCCACCTCCTGACCGGGGCCGACCAGTCGGGGCGCCTCCAGGTGGGCGGCGAGGGTGGCGGCGACCGGCACGGCGACGGCCGCGGCGAGGAGGGCCGCCGCGACGAGCCCTGCGGTGGGACGGCCCTGCAGCAGCGCCCGGCGGGGCCGCCCGGTCGGCGGCGGGAGCACCGCTCCGGCCGGGCCTGGGTCGGCTGTCGACGGTGCCGCTCCACCCGTGCCAGGGCCGGCCCTCGACCGTGCCGCACGGCGGTCCACGGCTGGCGGACCGCGCTCAGCTGGCCGGCGGGAGCTCCCACAGCGACCGCAGCTCTGTCGGGAGGACGGCAGCGACGTCTGCCGCCTCGTCGGGCACGATCGAGCGGAGCGCCCGGATGATCGACGTGCTGGCCTCCTGCGCCCGTTCAGGGGGGAGCTCCGCCGTCTCGGCCAGGATGCGCGCCACCAGCGCGGCGGAGGTGCGTGCCGGTGCCACCGACCACATGCGCCGCGGCGGGGTGAACATCGCCCGGACGTCCGCGGGCAGGTGGGCGGCGACCTGCTCGCGCTCGCCGGCCGGCAGGCGGTCGGCGAACGTCGCCAGGACGCCGCGGACGACCGGTCGGGCGACGGCCTCGTCGAGCCCGGCCGCCTCCGCTGCCGCCAGGAGCGAGCGCATCGCCTCCGACGCCGGGTGCACGGCCCGGCCGGCGGACGGTCGGGTGTCGTTCGGCGCCAGCCCGACGTGCAGGTACGACTCGACGCCGGAGACGCCCGAGACCTCAGCCGTCGCCTGCTCGATCTCGGCCGCCTCCGCATGCGTGCCGACGCAGCCGTGGAGGAGCACCACGTGGTCCTCCACCATCACGTGGACGCGCGGGACGTCCAGCCGGCGCTCCAGGGGGCCGAGCGTGGAGCGCACCCGGTCGGCGAGCACCGTGTCGCCGACGTCGGGGTCGGGATGGCCGCCCCGCATCTTGTAGCTCACGCCGTGGAGCCGCCCGCCGAGGTGCCGCAGGTGCCGGGCCGCCACGTCCACCTGGTGCCGGGCCTGGCGCGGGGTCCGCACCCCGGAGCGGAGCAGGATGATCCCTCCCGCCAGGGCCAGGCCTCCGGCGGCGGTCTTGGTCGCTGTGCGCATGGTGTCCTCCTTGGTGGACGCTCGGGTGCGGGCGCGGCGCGGGCCCTGGCAGGACCCGGATGCACCCCGTGGTGCCCGCGGTCGCCCGGGAACGGCAGGACCGGCCGGGGTCGCCGGTCGCCCGGGAACGGCAGGACCGGCCGGGGTCACCGGTCGTCCGGTTCCCGGCCCGGCGGTGCGGGGCCCGCGGCCTCGGTGCCCCGTGCCGCCGGAGCCGCCTGGCGCGACCCTTCCCGGTCGCCGGTCGCGGTGCCCGGCCCGTCGCCGGTCGCGGTGCCCGGCCCGTCGCCGCCGAGGTGCAGGACGAACCAGTCCCGAGCCAGCTCGCTGGCGGCGAGGAGCGTGCCGGGCTCCTCGAACAGGTGGCTCGCCCCGGGCACGACCACCAGGCGTGCCTCGCACCGCAGGCGCTCCAGCGCCCGGCGGTTGAGGTCGGCGACGGCGGCGTCCGCCCCGCCCACGATCAGCAGGGTCGGCGCCGTCACCTCCTGCAGCCGCGCCGCCGCCAGGTCGGGCCGCCCGCCTCGAGAGACGACGGCGGCGACGCCGGAGCCAGCCTCGGCGGCCGCCCACAGGGCGGCGGCCGCTCCCGTGCTGGCACCGAAGTAGCCGATGCGTGCGCCGGCCGCCTCGGGCCTGGCGCGGAGCCAGCGCGTCGCCGCGCCCAGGCGCTCCGCCAGCAGGTCGACGTCGAACACGGCTGCGCGGTCGACGGCCTCGGCCTCGCTCAGGAGGTCGAACAGGAACGTGCCGAGGCCGGCACGCTGCAGGACCTCGGCCACGAACCGGTTGCGAGGGCTGTGCCGGCTGCTCCCGCTCCCGTGCGCGAACAGGACGATCCCGGTCGCGCCGGCCGGCACGGCCAGGAACCCGGGCAGGCCTGCGGCGACCGGCACCACCACCTGCGCGGGCTCCCTGGTGCCGGGCCGCGCGCTCGTCGGCGGGTCGGTGGCGCCTGCCAGGCTGGCGGCGGGCCGGGTGGGGGCGGGTCGGGGGTCGGCAGCGGGCCAGGTGGGGGCGTCTGCCCGGGTGGGCGCGGGCTGGGCGGGGGCGTCTGCCCGGGTGGCGGCGTCTGCCCGGGTGGCTGCTGCCGGCCCGGGCGCGCCCTGCTCCGCCCTCGCCGCGGCGCGCTCCAGGCAGGCGATCACGGCAGCGTCGGACACCTGGCTGAAGTCGTCGTAGAACTGGCCGATGGCGAAGAACGGCTCTGGCGTCGCCACGGCGACGGTCTCGTCGGCGGCGTCGCCGACGCGCTGCTCCCAGCCGGGCGGCGCGACCGGGACCGCGAGCACCACCCGGCTGGCGCCCTGGCCGCGTGCCGACCAGCAGGCCACCGTGGCGGTGGCACCGGTGGCGATGCCGTCGTCGACGACCACCGCCGTGCGCCCGGCCAGGGAGGCAGCGGGTCGACCGGCGCGCAGCAGGCGTACCCGCCGCTCCAGCTCCACCCGCTCCCGGGCCTCGACCGACGCCAGCTCGTCGTCGGCGACGCCGGCGGCGCGCACGACGGTGCCGTCGACGAACCGGACGCCTCCCTCGCCGATCGCGCCCATCGCCAGCTCGGGCTGGAACGGCACGCCGAGCTTGCGCACGACGATCACGTCGAGCGGCGCCTGGAGGGCCTCGGCCACCTGGAGCGCCACCGGGACGCCCCCGCGGGGGAGCCCCAGGACGACCACGTCCTCCCCCCGAAGGTGCTCGAGCTGCCGTGCCAGCAGCTTCCCGGCCTGGGTGCGGTCGACGAAGATCATGGTGAACCTCCCCGGGGGCGGCGGGACCGGTGCGGCGGCCCGCGCCGGCACTCGGAGCCGGCGGCGCCGGGCCGGCCGCTCACGCTGCCCACCACCCCCGGCAGGCCCTCACCAGCGCTCCAGGGCCCCGATACCGCCGGCTGCCGCGTCGAGCTCGCCGGCCGGGCACACGACGACCGAGGCGTTCGCCGCCACCGACCGGGCGACGGCCGCGGCGACCACGTCGTCGCAGGCGACGAGCTCGGCACCGCACACGGGGCACGGTCCGCCCGCGGCGCCGGCGTGGAGCGCGCCGCACGACGGGCACGACGACCCGGCGACGCCGAAGCCGTCCGCCACGACGAGCGTGCCCACCTTGCCGGCCGCCAGGGCGTGCAGGACGTGCTCGATGCCGAGCACCCCGCCGTCGTCGGCCCCGGCGCGTGCCATGAGCTGCTCGACGACCGCGGCCCGCCGGGCGCGGTCCACGGCATCCTCGATCCCGTCGACGGCCGCGGCCACCTCGGCCGGCCCCGCGGTCGTGGCGAGGTGGAGCCGCCCCGCGACGGTGGCGGCCACCGGAGGGGGGAGGTGCCTGGTGAGGCCGGCGACAGCGTCGTCGGGCCCGGCCACCAGGACGTGGTCGGGCGCCGCGTCCCTGCAGGCCTGCTCCACCAGGCCCGCGGCGCGGCGGTAGTGCACCTCGGCGGCCTCGCCGTCGTGACGCTCGAAGCTGCCCACCTCCACGGAGGTGTCGACGGCGCGCGGCTCGGGATCCTCGGCGGCCAGGACCTCCGAGACCTCGCCCAGCTCGGAGCGCAGCACCCGCAGCCGCCGGCGGTCCACCAGGGCCACCAGGGCGCGGCGCCGCCCGTCGAGCAACGCCACCAGCGGGCCTACGCGCGGCACGGCACCGACTCCCGCGTCGTCCCGCAACGGCGCCGGCACCTCCACCGCCTCGAAGTAGTCCTGCTCGGCGCAGGCGAACAGCGCGACGCCTCGGGTCCGCTCCCGGTCGACGCCGGCCTGCAGCCACGCTCGCATGCGGGCCACGTCGCCGTCGACCGAGCGGGACAGCGACAGGTCGCCTCGCTGCGCAGCCCGCCGGACCAGCTGGTCGGCGAGGTGGTCGAAGGCCGTCACGCAGTCCGCCCAGACCGGGCGGTGTCGCCCGTCGACGTCGAGGTAGACGCTGGCGACGGCCGGGTCGCCGGTGTGGGCGGCCAGGTCGCGCACGCGAGATGCGGTGAGCACGGTGCCTCCCCGGTGGGTCGGGCCCCAGGCGGGCCGTCCCGCCTCCCACACTGTGCGGGCGCGGCATGCCGCCGGGGTAGGGGCGAAGGTCCCGGCCGCCCTCGCCCGGCTGCGCTGCCGCCTGGCCGCCCGCGCCCCACTGCGTGCCCGGATGCCTGCCCGTGCCCGGCTGCCTGCGCGTGCCCCGCTGCGCTGCGCCCGGCTGCGCTGCGCCCCGCTGCGCGGCGCCGAGTGCCGTTGGACCCTTGGACGGTGACCACCGGATGCCCCAACCTGGATGGGGAGGTGGTTCCCATGCCCGACGGTGTCGTGCAGTGGTTCGACGGCTCCACCGGCGAGGCGGCGGTGCTGCGCGGCGGCAGGGTCTTCCCGGCGTCGCTGGGCGACATCGATCCCGCCGCGCGCCACGCCGGGGCGCGGGTGCACTTCGACATCGCCCGCGACGGCGGTGTCGAGCGGGCGGTGGGCGTGATCCTGCGGAGCGGGACGCACGTGTCGCGGCGCCAGCACCGGTTCGGCACGCTGACGGGCGCCAGGGGGCCGGACGACAAGGGGTCGGCGCCCTTCGCCACCCCCCATCCCGAGCTCGGGCGGGACCTGGCCGTGCACCCGTTCGAGGTCGCCCGCTCCTGGGCCAGGGCACTGACCGCGGGCGACCTGCCGTCGGCGCTGGCCTTCTACGCCCCGGGTGCTGTCGTGCACGCGGACGGGGTGTCGTACACCGGGCGGTCGCACCTCCAGGCCTACTGGGAGGCGAGCCCGCTCCTGGGCTCGGGGCGGGTGCCCAGGGTGGCCGGCGACGGCGACACGGTCGTCGTCGGGTGGGAGCGCGTGCCGGGTGCGGGGGCGACCACCGCCATGCCCGCCATGGAGGTCCGGTGCAGGGTCGAGCACGGCCAGGTCGTCGAGCAGCAGGCCGTCACGCCCGCCGAGGCTCCGCCCGTGGCGGAGGTCGCTGGCCCGCCGGGGTCCGGTCCCGTCCCCGTGGCCGTCGTCACCCGCGGCGAGGTCGGCGCGGCCGAGGTCGAGTACGGGCAGCAGCGCCTGGGGCAGGTCGTGGCGCAGGTCGGCAGCCCCGTGCTCTTCGCCCGGCTCAAGCTCACCCGGGCCGCCGACCCTGCCCGCGAGCGCCCCGCGGTGGCCGAGGGGTCCCTCGACGTCAACGGTGACCTGGTCCGCGCCCACGTCGCCGCCCACGACATGCGCGAGGCCGCCGACCTGCTGGAGCGCCGCCTGCGGGACCAGCTCGCGCACCGTGCCGCCCACCGCGACGCACGCCGCCACGACACGGGGTTGGCGCAGCCGGGCGAGTGGCGCCACGGCGACCTGCCGACGCGCCGCCCCGAGTGGTTCGACCGGCCGGTGGAGGAGCGCCGGCTCGTCCGGCACAAGGCGTTCGTGGTCGACGAGCTGACCGCCGAGGAGGCGGCCTTCGACATGGAGCAGCTCGACTACGACTTCCTCCTGTTCAGGGACCTCGCCACGGGGCACGACGCCCTGATCGCCGCCACCGGCGACGGCTACCGGCTGGCGCGGGTGGCGCCCCCGGGCGGCGAGGCGGCGTCCCCCGCAGCCAGGGAGCCGGCGACGCCGGGGGCCGCGGCGCTCGCCGGCCCGGGCGGCGCGGCCCCACAGCTCATCGGCGGGCTGCCGGTGATCGAGGTTCCCGACGCGACGCCGGTGCTGCGCGTCGACGAGGCCATCGAGCGGCTCGACGTCGGCGCCGACCGGCTGGTGTTCTTCGCCAACGCCTCCACCGGCCGGGGTAACGTCCTCTACCGGCGCTACGACGGCCACTACGGGCTCATCACCCCCGACTAGGCAGACGGCCCGGTCCGCCGACCGGGTACCGCCGACCGGGTAC
>JAJZYI010000103.1 GCA_021798135.1 Actinomycetes bacterium
ACGAAGCGCCGCTCGCCCAGGTCACCGTCGACCAGCTCCACGTCGTCGTCGGCGGCCGGGAAGCCGATGACCTGGATCTTCACGTCGTACTGGTCCGACCACACGTAGGGCACGGGGTCGAATGCCGCCGCCGCGGCACGACCGGCGAGCAGGCTCCGGGCGGCAGCGACCCCCTGCTCCGAGGCGTTGGTCCAGTGCTCCAGCCGCACGGTCGTCGCGGTGCCGTGCCGCGGCCAGCGGGCGACGTCGCCGGCCACGACGACCCCGTCGGCCGCGTGCAGGGTGGCATCGGCCTCCACGCCGTCGTGCAGCGACAGGCCGCTGCCAGCCAGCCAGCCCGTGGCGGGCACCACACCCACCCCGACGACCACCGCGTCGGCGCCCACGACCGAGCCGTCGTCGAGCTCCACGCCGGCGACGGGCGCCGGGCCGGCCGGCCCGCCGTCGCCGGCGGCCGCCGCGGCCTCGGCCAGGGACCCGAGGGCCACCCGGGTGCCGTCGGCGAGCAGCAGCGCACCGGCGCCGGTGCCGGTCCGGACGTCGACGCCGTGGGCCGAGTGCAGCTCCGAGCACACCCGCCCGATCCGCTCGCCGAGCGCCCGGGCCAGCGGCGCGGCGAGCGGCTCGACCACGGTGACCGCTGCGCCGAGCCCCGTGGCCGTGGCGGCCACCTCCGATCCGATGAAGCCGGCCCCCACCACGACGACCCGTCGCGGCGCACGGCCCCCGACAGGAGCGCCGCCACCGGCCCGCGCACCGCCGCCGGGTGCGCGGTCGCCGGGCGCGGGCTCCGGCCGGCCGAGCGACGCTGCCAGGCGGTCGGCGTCGCCGATCGTGCGCAGCACGTGCACCCCGGGGATCCCGGCTGCCCCGGCGAACGTGCGGGGGACCGCTCCCGTGGCGACCACCAGGCCGTCCCAGCCGAGCACCTCGCCGTCGGCGAGGGTGACGGACCGGCCGGCGACGTCGCACGCCACCGCCGGCACGCCGAGGCGGAGGTCGAGACCGAGCTCGTCGAACGCCTCGTCGCGCCGCAGGCACAGCCGTTCGCGGCCCCACGTGCCGGCCAGGTACTGCTTGGAGAGCGGCGGCCGGTCGTAGGGGCGGTGGGCCTCCGCCCCGACGAGCACCAGCCGGCCCCGGAACCCGTCGCCCCGCAGGGTCTCGGCGGCGCGCAGGCCGGCGAGCCCAGCGCCGGCCACGACCACGGTGGCGGACTCGTCGGTGCGCAGCGGTGCCATGGGGGCCGACCCTACCGCCAACTCCCCCGCCGCCAGCTCCCCCGCCGCCAGCTCCCCCGCCGCCAGCTCCCCCTCCGCCGGCTCGCCGGCGGTCAGCGCCCGCCGAACATGGCCAGCCACTGCTCGGGCGTGCCGATGCGGTAGGCGACGTTGCGCTCGCGGACGGCGCCCATGGCGCCCGACGACTCGGGCGAGTAGCGGTGGCCCGGGTAGAGGACCGTGTCGTCCTCGAAGCGGGCGAGCCGCGTCGTGAGCGACTCGTAGAGCTCCTCGGCGCTGCCGCCCGGCAGGTCGGTCCGGCCGCACCCGTCGAGGAACAGCGTGTCGCCGGACACGAGCCGGCCGTCGACGGCGAAGCACTGGCTCCCCGGGGTGTGCCCCGGCGTGTGCACCAGCTCCACGGGGATGCCGCCGACGGTCACCACGTCGCCGCTGGCGTGGGCGGCGAGGTCGCCGGCCGCGACCCCGGCCGACCGCACGACCCACGGCACCTCGGCCTGCTGGACGTGGACGGGCACCTGCACGTGCTCGAGCAGCTCGGCGACGCCTTCGACCGGCGTGCCCATCAGGTCGCCGCCGACGTGGTCGGGGTGGTAGTGGGTGGCGAGCACGCCGGTGCACCGCATGCCGTCGGCGCCCAGGAGCTCCAGGAGCTCCCCGACGGCGTAGGCGGGGTCGACCAGCACCGCCTCGCCGGTGCGGCGGTCGCCGATGGCGTACACGAAGTTGGCCATCTGCGCGGCGACGCCGCTGCTGCGGGCGAAGTCACGCCCGGCCAGGAGCTGGCGGAAGTAGAGCGGCGTGGCGCCGGCACCCGGCCCCGTCGGTCGATGGTCCATGGTCGCATGGTACGGCGCACGCGGCCCGGCCGGGCCACGCCGCCACCGTCAGCGGTAGACCTTGCGGGGGAACACCGCGTGGGGGCCGGCGACGCGGTCGAGGAACAGCAGGCCGTCGAGGTGGTCGAGCTCGTGCTGCACGGCCCGGGCCTCGAAGGCGTCGACCCGCAGCTCCCGGCGGGTGCCGTCGACGTCCAGGCCCGCCACCGTCAACCACGTGGCCCGGGCCACGTCGCCGGTCAGCTCCGGGACCGACATGCAGCCCTCGCGGGCGACCTCCGCCGGGCCGCGCTCGACGATCTCGGGGTCGAACAGCACGAACGCCCCGTGACAGGAGCGCGCCTTGCGGTGGCCGGTGACGTCGACGGCGAACGCCCGGCGGCCCACGCCGATCTGCGGCGCCGCCAGCCCCACGCACGCGGGCGAGGCGGCCATCGTCTGCAACAGGTCCTCGGCGAGCGCCCTGGCCTCGGCGTCGACGGTCCCCACGGGCGCCGACGGCGTCGTGAGCACGTCGTGGGGCAACGTGAGCACGTGGCGGACCGTCATCGGTGCGACCCCACTCAGAGCAGGTCGGACTCGTCGGGCCGCAGGGTGCAGTGCACGCCGACGGCGGTGGCGGCACGGCGCACCGCGTCGGCGACCTCCTCCGCCCGTTCCGCCGGCAGCGTGGCGCGGATCGTGAGCACGTACACCGGAGCGTCGGGCTCGCCGACCAGGTGCGTCACCAGGTCGACGACGTTGCCGCCCCCCGCAGCCAGCGCCTCGGTGACGGCGTGGACGATGCCGGGGTGGTCGGCGCCGTGGACCGCGATCGTCCAGGCGGACACCGGACCGGGCTCCACCGCACCGCCCGCCGCCGGGCCGCCCTCCTGCGCGCCGGCGCCGCCGCCTTCGGCCTCGTGCAGCGGCCGCACCACCACGACCAGGCCGAGGCGCAGCGCGACGTCGTCGAGGCGGCGCTCCAGGTCCTCGGCCGACGTGCCCGGCGGTGCCGACACCACCAGCACCATGGCGAACTGGCCGCGGAGGATCGCCATGGTCGAATCCTCGAGGTTGCACCCGGCATCCTCGAGCGCACCCGACACGGCGGCGACGATCCCCGGGCGGTCGGCGCCGACGGCACTGAGCGAGAAGCGGGTCACGGCCGATCACGCTAGCGCCGGGGACGCGCGCCGCCGCGCCGGCGCCCTGCGGCCCGCCCGGCTCTCGGGCTCCGGGTGGAGCTCGTGTGCAGATCCCCTGCCACCCGCCAGCGCTCCACACCGCCTCCACGTCGTCTCCGTCGCACGTCCACGGCGTCCCGGTTGGCTCGTCACCGGGCCGGGGCCAGTGCCCGGTCCCGGCGACACCATCCCTGCTGGAGGCAGTCATGAGCTCCTCGCCCACCCAGAGCCCCGGCGGCCGCCGCGCCCGGTTCGACGAGCTGCGGGCGCGGGTGTCCGGGACGGTCGCCGAGCGGCACGAGCCGAGCTACGACGAGCTGGTGACGCCGTGGAACCTCGCCGTGGCGATGCGGCCGGCCGCCGTCGTGGCGCCGCTGTCCGCCGCGGACGTGGCCACGGCGGTCGCCTTCGCCCGGGCCCACGACATGACCGTCGGCGTGCAGGCCACCGGGCACGGCGCCGTGAGCTCGCTGGCAGGGCACGTCCTGCTCGCCACGCGGCACCTCGACGAGGTGGCGGTGCACCCCGAGCAGGGCTGGGCGCGCGTCGGTGCCGGGGTGCGGTGGACGCGGGTCATCGAGGAGGCGGCGCGCTGCGGGCTGGCCCCGCTCAACGGCTCCTCGCCCGACGTCGGCGTGGTCGGCTACACCACCGGCGGCGGGGTGGGCCCGATGGCCCGCACGTTCGGCCTGGCGGCCGACCGCGTCCGCGCCTTCGACGTCGTGACCGGCGACGGCGTGCTGCGGCGGGTCACCCCCCGGGAGCACCCCGATCTCTTCTTCGCGCTGCGCGGCGGCAAGGGCGCCGGCGGGATCGTCACGGCCGTCGAGCTCGACCTGCTGCCGCTGGCCAGCTTCTACGGCGGCGCGCTCTACTTCGCCGGCGAGGACGCGCCGGGGGTCGTCGACCGCTGGCGGGCATGGTCGCGGACGCTGCCCGAGCAGGCGACCACCTCGTTCGCCATCCTGCAGGTGCCACCCGACGCGCCCGGCACCCCGCCCCCGCTCGCCGGCCGGATGGCGATCGGCGTCCGCTTCCTGTGGGTCGGCGACCCGCAGCACGGGGCACGGCTGCTCGACGAGATGCGTGCCGCCGCGCCCGTGCTGCTCGACGACGCAGCCGTCAAGCCGTACACGAAGGTGGGGTCGGTCCACGCCGACCCCGTCGACCCGCTGCCGGGCCACGAGGAGGGCATGCTCCTCACCGACCTCACCGACGAAGCCGCGGCGCGGCTGCTGGCCGTGGCCGGGCCCGGCTCCGGGTCCCCGCAGCTCATGGTGGAGGTGCGCCAGCTCGGCGGGGCGTACGCCCGCGAAGCCGACCACCCCTGCGCGTTCACCCACCGCGACGCCGCCTTCAGCGTGCTGGCGGTGGGCATCGCCCTCGACCCCGCCGTCGTCCCGCACGCGCGGTGGCTGTGCACGGCGCTGGCCGATTGGGACACCGGCGGCATCTGGCCGAACCACGGCCCGCCGCACGACGCGACCAGCGCACGGCGTGCGTACGACGAGCCCACGCTCGCCCGCCTGGCCGCAGTCGCCGAGCGGTACGACCCCGACGGCGTGCTCGCCGCCGCCGCCTTCGCTCGCAGGTCCGCGCCCGCAGCCAGGACGTGACCCGGTGTGACGCTCGGGCCGGCCCGGCCCGGCCCGGCCCGAGCGTCACACCGGCGAGCGGCGACGGGCAACCGGCGACGGGCGACAGGCGACAGCCGGATGGGAGACTGCCCTGTAGGGGCCGGCCGGGCGGCCCCTGAGGCGGCCACGCCGGGAAGGGCGGCCACGCCGGGAAGGGCGGCCACGCCGGGAAGGGCGGCCACGCCGGGAAGGGTGGTGCGATCGGTGTCCGCGGTGGTGCTCGTGGTCGAGGACGAGCTGAAGCTCCGCGACCTGCTGCGGTCGTACCTCGAACGGGAAGGCCACCAGGTGCTCACCACGGCCTCGGGCGCCGAGGCCATCGGCATGGCCCGCTCGGCGGCGCCGGACCTGGTCGTCCTCGACCTCCGCCTGCCGGACGTGCCCGGCGAGGAGGTCGCCCGCGAGGTCCGGGCGTTCTCCGACGTGCCGATCCTGATGCTGACGGCCAAGACGGCCGAGGAGGATCGGATCCGGGGGCTCGAAGCCGGCGCCGACGACTACCTGACCAAGCCGTTCAGCCCTCGAGAGCTGGTCCTGCGCGTCCAGGCGGTCCTGCGCCGGGGCCGGGCGGCGGCAGCGGTGCAGGCGCCGTCGAGTTTCGGCGGCGGGGAGCTGGTCATCGACGAGGACCGCCGGCAGGTCACCGTCCGCGGCCAGGGCGTCGAGCTCACGCCCACCGAGTGGGGCCTGCTCACCGCGCTGGCCCGCAGCCCCGGCCGGGTGTACTCGCGCTACGAGCTGGTGAACCGGGTGCGCGGCTACGAGTTCGAGGGCTACGAGCGGACCGTCGACTCGCACGTGAAGAACCTGCGCCGCAAGATCGAGGCCGACACGCGCCACCCCCGCATCGTCGTCACCGTGCTCGGTGGCGGCTACCGGCTCGGCCTGGCCCGGGATGGCTGAGCGGCGCCTCCTCGGCCCGACCGGGGTGCGCCTGGCGGTGGCCACCGTGGCGGTGGCCCTCGCCGCCATAGGGCTCCTCGCCGCGCTCACCCTCGCCGCCGCCGGCAGGGACGTGAGCCGGCTGGGCCGTGCCCAGCAGGAGCACGCGCTCACCGCGACGACGGCCGCGGCGGCCGACGCCTACCAGGCCGGGGGCGGGTGGGCCGCCGCCGACCTGCGGGTGGCCGCCCTCCTGGCCGCCGACGGCCAGGCAGCGCTCACCGTGCTGGACACGGCCGGCCACGCCGTGCCGGTGCCGGCGGTGTCCGGCGGGGTCCCGGCCACGCTCAGCGGGCCGGTGCTGTCCGCCGCGGTCGTGGCCGGCGGCCACCGGGTGGGCACCGTCGTCCTCCACTTCTACCGGGCGGCCCTGCCGACGCGCGACGTCCAGCTCCGCGACGCCCTGATCCGCACCGTGGCGGTCGGGGCCGGGCTGGCGGCGCTGCTCGCCCTCGTCGTCGCCGTCGGTCTGTCCCGGTGGATCACCCGGCCGGTCGCGTCGCTGACGAGCGCCGTCCGTGCCCTCGAGGCAGGTGACCGCTCCGCCAGGGTCGGCGCCACGCGGGGCCCGGGCGAGGTGGCCGAGCTGAGCGCGGCGTTCGACCGGATGGCCGACACCATCGCCCGCGAGGACGAGCTGCGCCGGGTCGTCGTCGCCGATGTCGCCCACGAGCTGCGCACCCCGCTCGCCATCCTGCAGGCCGGGACGGAGGCGCTCGTCGACGGCGTGGCGCGCCCCACCCCCCGCGTCCTGTCCTCGCTCCACGACGAGGTCCTCCGGCTCGGCCGCATCGTCGAGGACCTCGACACCCTGGCCGCCGCCGAAGCCGCCGGGCTCCGCATCGACCTGCGGCGTGCCGACCTGGCCGACGTGGCCTCCGCGACCCTCGCCGCGCTGCGCCCGGCCTGCACCGCCGCCGGGGTGCACCTGGTCGAGCAGCTCGCTCCCGCACCGGCGCAGCTCGACACGGTCCGCGCCGGGCAGGTCCTGACCAACCTGCTCACCAACGCGGTGAAGTTCACCCCTGCAGGCGGAACCGTGACCGTCACGACCGCCCCGGCACCCGATGCCGCCGTGCTGGTCGTCGCCGACACCGGGACCGGCATCCCCCCGGAGGAGCTGCCGCACGTCTTCGACCGGTTCTGGCGCGGCCAGGACGCCGGTCGGGTCGCGGGCAGCGGCATCGGCCTCGCGGTGGTGCGCGCCCTGGTCGACGCGCACGGCGGAAGCGTCTCCGTCACCAGCAGGGTGGGCGCGGGCACCCGCTTCGAGGTCCGGTTCCGGCGGCCGCCCGTCGCCTGACGGCGGTTCGGACGGTCCCCCGTCGCCTGACGGCGGTTCCGACGGCCCGGTTGCCTGACGGCGGGGACCGCCGGCCCCCGCCAGGCCGATCCGGTCGGGAGCCCACGCGGCCTCCATCGCGTCGCCATCGCCCTGCTCGCCGCCGTCGGAGCCGCCGAGCAGGGCAGCGAGGCGCCTCAGGAACCGGGCACTGCCGAAGGCGCCGTCGCCCGCCCGTCAGGACGTGCGGCGGCGGCCACGGCGTCCGGCAGGTGCGAGCGGTAGTCGGGCTCGCCGATCTCCAGGAGCCGGGCGGTGGCGGGCTCCTCCAGGACGTCGGCGATGCGCGCGGCGGTGGTGCCGTCGCCGTAGGGACAGGGCAGGGACCCCACCCGCTCCTGCTCGGCCGGCTCGGCGAACGCCAGCGCGGCCCGCAGGGCGGCCGGGGCGTCGACGCCCACGAGCACCGTCGACCCGGCGACCACCCCCTCCCAGCGCGGGGTCGACCGGCGGAGCACCACGACCGGGACGCGCAGCCAGGCCGCCTCCTCCTGCACGCCGCCGGAGTCGGTGACGGCGACCAGGGACCGCGACAGGACGTCCAGCAGCTCCCGGTACGGCAGCGGTGCGACGGCGCGGACGCCGTCGGCCCGCTCGAGCGCGCCGTCGAGCCCGGCCGCCCGGAGCCGGTCGGCGGTGCGCGGGTGCACCGGGAAGGTGACCGGCGGCAGGCGCCGCCCCAGCTCCACCACCATGTCGACGAGGGACCGCAGCCGGTCGGGGTCGTCCACGTTGGTGGCCCGGTGCGCGGTGACGAGCACGCCGGCCCGCTCCCCGGCGGGCCTGGGCTCGGCACCGACCGCCCGGAGAGCGTCGATCACCGGGTTGCCGACGACGCGGACCCGCTCGGGCGCCACCCCTTCGGCGAGCAGGAACCGTGCGGCGAGCTCGGTCGGCGCGAAGTGCAGCGAGCAGCACGCGGCTCCCACCCGACGGTTCACCTCCTCCATCGAGGTGGGGTTCATGGACCGCAGGCCCGCCTCGACGTGGGCGACGGGCACCTGGGAGCGCCGGGCCGCCAGGGCGAACACCGGGACGGTGAACGTGTCCCCGAGGAGCAGGGCGAGGTCGACGCCTGCCCGGCGCCGGCTACCCATGCAGGTGGCGGCCTGCGCCATGAGCGCCCCGAGCCGCGCCTCGGGATCGGGTGGCAGCTCGAACACCTCGTCGGGCACCAGGCCCAGCTCGTCGAAGAACTGGCTGCTCATCGAGGGCAGGTCGTGCTGCCCGGTGGCCACGCACCACACGTCGTGGCCGCGGCGGCGCAGCTCGGCGACCACCGGGGCCAGCTTGATGATCTCCGGCCGCGTGCCGAAGGGCACCACCAGCCTCACGGCCGCCCGCCTCCGGCGAGCGTGCCGGCCGGGCCGGGCGTGGGCAGCGGAGCCAGGCGCTCGTGCAGCCACGGCCCGGCGGCGGCCACCGCGTCGACGGTGAGCGCGGGGCGGACGACGTCGGCGCTGGCGGCGTGCTCGCCGGTCAGGACGCGCACGGCGAGCATCCCGACGGCGCTGGCCCCGGCGATGTCGGTGTCGGGCCGGTCCCCGACGAAGGCCGCCCGGGCCGGCGCCACGCCCAGGGCCTGCAGCGCCGTGCGGAAGGGCAGCGGGTCGGGCTTGCGGTGCTCGCGCCCCAGCTCGTCGGAGCACACCACCACGTCGAAGGCGTCGGCCAGGCCGGCGGCGGCGATCTTCGCCCGCTGCACCTCGGCGTTGCCGTCGGTGACGAGGCCGAGCGGCACGTGCCGCCGCAGGCCGGACAGCAGCTCGGGGACGCCCGGGTGGGTCCGCAGCGCGGGTGCGCGGTAGGCGAGGAAGGCGTCGACGAGCGGCGCCACCGGCAGGTCCAGGCCGGCCGCCGCCAGGGCGCGGTCGATGACCCCGCCCCGTGCCGAGCCGGCGGCGGCCTCCGCCGCGAGCGCCCTCCGGAACCTGCCGGGGTCTGCCGCCGGGTCCAGCTCGGCGGCGGCCGCGGCCACCGCGTCGAGGGCGCCGTGGAGCCAGTCCGCCTGCGGCACCAGCGTGTCGTCGAGGTCGAACAGCACGGCCTGGAGCGCCGCAGCGGCGGGGCCGCCTGCGCTCGGGGGCGGGCCCACTGCCGCCCCGGACGCCCCGGGACCGGTCTTCGCACGCCCGGGCCGTTCCGGACCGGTCGTCGCACGCCCGGACGGCCTGGGACCGGTCACCGCCGGACCGCCTGCTGCGGGACCGGTCACCGCCGGACCGCCTGCTGCGGGACCGGTCACCGGCCAGGCCCGCCGGGTCCGGCTGCCGGCGGCACGGCCGCCGCGGTCGTCTCGCCGGCACGCGGGGACTCGGCCGCGGCGCCCGGCCCGGCCTCGCTCGCCGTGGAGAACACCTCGGCGAAGTACCGCCGCATCTGCACGCCCGGGCGGCCCACCAGGCGCTCGGGGCGCAACGGCTGGCCTCGCACCGCCCGCAGGTACTCGCCGACGAGGTCGGCGCCGGCGGCGAGCGACAGCGGCAGCCCGCCCGAGAACCGGGGGTTGATCTCGGTGATGACCACGTCGCCGCCGCGGGCGAACCCCTGGACGTTGGCGGGGCCCCACAGCCCGGCGGCGGCGACGGCGGCGGCGACCGCGGCGTCGACCCCGGCGTGCACGAAGGTCTCCCCCCGGGTGGAGATGCCGCCGCGGGTCTCGTCGCGCCAGCGGGCGACCGAGCCGACGACCCCGTCGTGGCCGGCCAGGACGTCCACCGTGAACTCCCTCCCTGCCGCCCGGTGCTGCACGATCGGCTCGGGCACCAGCACGAGCGCCGCCGCCAGCTCGGCGAGGTCGTCGGCCGCCAGGACGTGGCGCGAGCCGCGGCCGTTGCGGGGCTTCACGATCCAGGGGCCCGGCAGGCCGCCCCAGCCGTCCGGGCCTGGAGCGGCACCGGAGAGCGCCGCGGGGAGCCCGTCGGCTCCGGGCAGCGCCGTGGGCGGCACGGGCACGCCGCCGGCGGCCATGACCTCGGCGAACCGCCACTTGTCGAGGCAGGACCGCACGGCGCCGGGTTCGGGCAGCCAGGTCGCCACCCCGGCGTCGGCGAGCAGGCGGGCGCCGGCGTGCAGGGCGGGCAGCTCCTCGGCGACGGTGGGGACGAGCGCGTCACAGCCGCGGGCGACGGCGAGGTCGGCGAGCGCCGGGACGAACCCCTCGGCCGTGGCCGGCGGTACGACGGCGGCCTCCGGGGCGAGGCACAGCCCGACGGCGGCCGGGTCGGCGTCGACGGCGACGACGCGCACCCCCTGGCCGACGAGCGCCTGGACGACGGCCACGCCGGCGGGACCGCCCGCGCCGGTGACGACCGCGCCGGGCTCTCGCGGGCGGCGGGCCGTAGATCGGA
>JAJZYI010000104.1 GCA_021798135.1 Actinomycetes bacterium
AGCGGCCTCGGACTTGAGCCTTTCCGCCACATGGGTGTCGTGGAACCGGACGGAGACAGGATGCGACATGACTACAGTGTAGTCAACCGCATGCGATGCTGGGAAGGCCAGCCCAACATCCGACCCAACAATTGCGGCTCACGATGTCCCGGCCGGTCCCGTCGCTTCCGATCGGCCCCCGACGACCGCCAGGAGGAGCGGCCAGCTTGGGACGTGGCAGGACACCACAGCCTCGCCTGGCACGTCCCCGAGCCCGCTTTTCATCCCAAGGTGCCGGGTTCGAGCCCCGGGCGGCCCACGGCGAAGCCCTGAGTCAGCTGCCTCCGCGGCTCTGTCACGCCCGGAGGTGCGCTGCCATCCAACACGAGACGCGACAACGTGGCCGGCGAGCGTGCCGCCCGTCGGCATCCCCGTGCCGACCCAGCTCTCGGCTTGCTCGATGCCGTCACGCCTCGGGGTGGTCATCGAGACGTCGAGAACGCCTGGTCACCAGCAACTGCAGGCGCCGAGACACCTTCGATCAGTCGATCCACCGCCTGCGGGGGTCCGGAGCTGCTTGCCGATGCGGTGCTCGGGCAGCAGGAGGCCAGGACGCTCCACGGCAGTGGCAGCCACGCTCACCGGTCCAGGCGCTTGGCGTCGCTCGACAGGGCCTGCAGCGCCGGCAGCGGAGCCTGGCCGAAGCAGATGAGGTCCCAGGGCGTGCACGTGTACCCGGGCCCGGCGCTCTCCTCCAGGAGCCATGCGGTCCCGCCGGTCACCCCGCTCGACGCCTCGGCGGCCATCGCCTGCACCGAGGCTTCGATCACCGCGGCCTGGTGCGCAGGCGACCCTCCGGACGGCTGCCCCGGGACCGTCTCCGGGCGGCCGTCGAGACCGCCGAACTCCCCGACGAAGACCGGCTTGCCCTCCGACAGGGCGACGACGTGCGCCAGGAACGCTCGGGCCGCGGGTACGTAGACGCCGGGGGTGGTGCCGGACAGGTCGCCTCCACCGCCGGGGAGCACGGGGAGGTCGTTCAGGTACAGGTGTGCCGAGACGAAGTCGACCAGGGGCGCCACCAGCCCGGTGTCCACCGGGTCGTTGAAGTCCCACCGTTCCCCCGGCGTGCGCGCCGGTGCCCGCCAGCCCCCGATGGTGAGCGGGATCCCGGGAGCCTCCCGGTGCACCGCCGCGATGTCGCGACGGAGCATGGGAATCGTGGCGGCGTCCACCAAGGGCTCGTTGGCCACCTCGATCCCCACGAGGGACGCGGGGAAGCCATGGCACTGGCGTTCGACGTCGGCCAGGATCGCACCCTGGTTGGCGATCCACTGCCTGGTGGGCTCGACCGCTTGGCCGGGTCCCGGGAAGCCCGGGAACGGAGGCTCCGGCGGCCAGCTCCCGGGCGACCTCACCCCGTCCACGCCCGCCTCGCCGCCGACGAGCAGGATGGCCTCGATGTGGGCAGCCTCGAGCTCCCCGAAGACCTGCCGCCAGCCGCCGTCGTGCAGGGCGCGGTAGAGGGCCGGCTGTGGGTCGGGCGTCTCGGCCACCAGGCGGAGGATCCTGATGCCGTCTCGCTGGAGCAGGTGCACCAGCGCCGGACCGGTCGGCTGCTCGCCCTGGCCCGGGAGCAGGTTGATCGGGGAGACCCCGGCCCCCACGGCGAAGCCGTGCAGCGGTGGCGCCGGCATCACCCGGCTGCCGACAGGCCGCACCGTGCGAGCGCTCGCGGTGGGAGGATGCACGACGCGTTGCACGGCCGCGGGTCGGGTCGGCCCGCACGAGGCGGAGACCAGCGCGATGGCGACGAGGAGCGTCCGTCCTGCCCGCCGCGAGCCCGAGACCGGCTGCCGAACCCCCACGGCCACGGTCGGCTCCTCTCCTCCCAGCCGGTTCGGCACGACCGGGGGCCGGCGGTCGTGGAGCCCCAGGTCCGTCACCGGCGACGTCGGGGAACGCGTGCGCGCCCCGCACCGGCATGGCCGTTGCCCGCCGCGTGCGGCCGGTGCGCCAACGACGGGCGCCACCGGCCGGTCCGCCGGCGGCGCCCGTCGCACGGGTCAGGTCAGGGCGACGCCCGGTGCCGGCGTCAGATCAGGGCGACACCGCCCGAGCTGTCCGACACGGTGACGTTGTTGTAGAAGGCGTCGCCGTTGGCGCTGTTGGCGTCCTGGTTGGCCGCCACCTGCACGTTGAACTGCGTGCCGACGAACTGCGGGTACTGGGCGAGGTCGATGGTCACCGACCCGCCGGTGAACGGGATCCAGACCCCGTCGGCCTTGGTGCACTGAGCGTCCTGCATCCGGGTGTCGCCGGGACTGGTCGCCGTCAGGCAGGCGAAGGAGGTGTCGGCCACGACGCCGCTGGTCGCGCTCTGGGTGAACACCGTCAGGGTGCTCCCGTCGATGCTCAGGGCCACCATCCCCAGCTCTTGGACGTTGTCCGTGGCGTTCCCCGGGTACAGGTTGCACCACCCGCTGCTCTGGCCGTCGGTCACGGTCGTGCACGTTGGGGCGGTGGTGGACGCGGCGGCCGGAGCGGCACCCACGAGCGAGAGCGACAGCGACGCGGCGGCGACCGTGCCGGCGGCGACGGCGAGCCGGAACGGCACCGTCCGGCGCAGGCGGCATGGCGACATGGATCCCAGCATGGTGTGGAGTGCCTCCCTCGGAACCAGCGCCGCCGGTCGACTGCGCCGGACCGTACATCGGCAAGTCGGGCCGCCGGCCCCACCCTTCCAGCGAGAGTTGGACGAGGGTTGATGCCACCGTCACCCCTGCCACCCCTGCGTCATCCCGCCGCGGCCGGGTCAGCGGCCGCCGCAGGCACGAGCGGGAGCCGACCGCGGCCGCCGGTCGAGCGGCCAGGCTGGCCCCGGGCCGCCTGCGGCGAGCACGGGCGGGCGCGGGGCGTGGGGCCCCACGGCCTGCGGGGCGGCGCGGACCGGTTGACGGCGACTCCGGCGCCTGGTCCGGCCATGCCTCGGCCGCTCGCTACCACGAGGGGCCAGGTCCGAGGCTCGCGCGGCACACCTGGCCGCGGTTCCCGCGGTTCGCCGGGACCGGCGCCGTCCGAGCCTACGAGCCTGCGGCTGCCTTCGCCGCCGCCAGGAACCGCTGGAAGGACACCACCTGGCCGGCAGGCGGTGCGGTGATCGACACCGGCGTGCCGAAGTGGGAGTAGTCCGCGACGACGGCTACGGTTTCGCCCGACCGGCCCGACCGGCCCGACCGGTCCGACAGGGACACGGTGACCGACATCCGGACCACCTCGCCGTCGCTGACCCAGACGTCGATGACCATCCGCCGGGTGCGGTCGAGGCCCGCAGTGGCGATCCGCTGCTCGGCGGCAGGCAAGTGGGACGAACGGATGAGCTTGACCGCCGCGGCCTTGTCGAGCGTGACCGCGTAGCCGGTCGCGGCCCGGCCACGGACGGAACGGGGCCCCAGCGGCGCAACGGTGCCACCGCGCGCGGCCAGGGTGTGCAGCATGGCCGTGGGGTTGGCGAACGAGATCCCCGAGGACGCTTGGCCGGCCTCGGGCAACGGCATCTCGATCCAGTGCTTGCCGGGCAGCAGGGAGGAGATGTCCGTGCCGTGGGGCAGGAGGTCGATGTAGGCGTTGCCGCCGATGACCAGCTCCTTCATCCGCACCCCGTTGAGGGTCGTGGTGCCGCCGTAGACGATCACCATCGACCCTGCGCTGGTGTCGAGGTTGGCCTGCCCGGTGCCGGTGAACGTGAGGTCCCCGCCGTTGGGGAGGCCGGTGGCCGACAGGGACAGGGTGACGTCGGCGGTGCGCTGGTGCTCGGTGTGGATGGCGGCGTCGAGCACGGCCTGGGCCGGCGTCGGCGCCGACCCGGTTGCGAGCAGGCCGGCTCCGGTGCCGGCTACGACGACCGCCACCGCCACCGACACGGCCACGGCCACCCGGCGGCGCCGCGGTCGCGTGCCGTCCGGCGGGGACGGCCAGGCGACGGTGCCGGAGCCGGGCACGTCGGGAGGGGCCCACGACGGCTCGGAGGCCGGGGCCGCGGGCGGCCCCGCTTGCGGGACACCTCCGTCCGCGTGCCCGGTGCCACCCGGGCCCGCGCCGCCGGTGCCGGCCGGACCCGTGGAGGCGCCAGGACCGCCCGCCGGCTCGGGTCCAGCCACGCCGCCCGAGCCCCCGGCACCAGCCCCGAGATCGTGCTCCACTGCGCACCCCCGCCCGACTCGATTGCCCTCGCCAAACGCTACTCCGGGCCGGCGGGCCCCGCACGCTCGGCCAGCTCGGCGAGCCGGTCGAGCGACCGCCGGAGCATGTCGGCGGTGGTCGCTCGGGCACGGGCCAAGCGGCTGTCGTCGGTGAGCCGGGTCCAGTCGTAGGTGTGCGTGACGACCGTCAGCGACGGGCCGACCGGCTCCAGGTCCCAGATCCACTGGTGCCCGGGCGGCGGCTGTCCGGGCTCCGCTGGCTGCCAGGCGATGCGCCGCGCCTCGACGAGCTCGACGACGTGGTTCTCGCGGACGCTGCCCATGGTGAGCGTCATCGTGAACACGTCGCCGACGCGCCGGGGTCGCTGGCCGCCGGGCGCCTCCGCCAGGTTGTCGTTGCCGTCCCAGCGCGGCTGCTGCGCCGGGTCGGCGATGAGCTCGAAGATCACCCCGGCAGCGGCCGCGACCTCGCGGCTGGCGCTGACCCGGCGGGGCGGTTCGACGTGGCCGTCCATCGCCACAGCCAAGCACCTCCCCGGCCCGTAAGGGCGGCGCGCCCGGCCGGCAGGGTGCCGAGCGCCGGCCCCAGGTGGGTACCCCGGCGAGCAACCCGCGTCGGCCGCACCGGCCGCCCGCTCGCATCCCGGGCGGCCGGTGCCGAGGTGCGCGTTCAGCTGCCGTCGCCGGCGATCTCCACCAGGCCGAGCCCGCGCAGCACGTTGCCCGCCGCCGCCGTGATCCGGGCGCTGCCGATGATCGGTGCGATGGCGACCAGGACGTCCTGCGCGTCCTCGGCCGTCACCCCCGAGTCGGCGGCGATGCCCATGTTGACGACGTAGGAGATCGGCGGGGCGTCCGCTGCGACGAGCGCGGCCAGCCGGACCAGGTGGTACGTGCGCTCGTCGAGGTTGCAGTTGGCCAGCGTGTCGAGGTGCATCATGGCGATGGTCTCCAGGACCGGGTGGTCTTCGTGGGCGATGCTGCTGAGGGTGTCCTCAACGGGACTCTGCGTTCCGGCCATGTCGGCTCCTCACGGGTCGGGGACGTGTGCGGGTCGAACGATGGACCGAGGGCACCACGCGGTCCTCACCCCGTCGGTGTGATTTCCGCCATCGGCGTGTCCGCGCCGGGGCGCACCGAGCTCGTCGGCTCAGACGTCCACCGTCGCGCGGCACCGCCACCCTTCGCCCACAGGTCCGATCTCCAGGTCGCCGTACGACACGCCCTTCGGCACGGCACCGGTGGCGACGAGGGAACCCGCCGGCACCGTCGCGAAGCGTCCCGTCAGGCGGTCACCGTGCACGGCCACGTCGGCAGCGATCGGCACGCGCCCGACGACCTCCACGAGGTACAGCACCTCCTCGAGCAGCAGCACCAGGAGGTCGGGGAGGCCTCCCGGGCCCACGTCGAACGGCACGGCCGTCTGGGCCGGCACCGCGCCCGCCGGTGGTCCCGCCCGCGCCGGCTCCCCCTCTGCCGACGGCGCGCCGGTGACGACCGGACGGGCCTCGGCGAACACGTCCACGAAGGCGGTGACGGCCTCCTCCAGACAGGCAGCGGCCGACGGCGCCCAGGCCTCGATCACGGCGTCGGCGGTGTGCGGCAGGACCCTGTGGCCGCGGGCGCCTCGGCCCGAGCCTCGGGGGTCCTCACCCGAGCAGCGAGGACCCACGCCCGGACCACGGGGATCCTCGCCCGAGCCAGCCGGGTCGTCACCGGAGCCGCAAGCCTCCTCGCCCGGGCCACGGGGGTCGCCGCCCGAGCCGTGGGCGCGCCCGCCCGTCCCGGCGGGTGGCGGCGCCGCCCCGCCGGCCGCCGCTCGGTCCGCTCCTCCACCGGTCGGCCCGGTGGGCGCGGCCGCCTCGGCACGCCTCGGCTCGTCGACACCGCATCTTGGCTCGTCACGCTGTGCAGGGGAAGGGCCATGCGGCCCGTTGGCGGCGGAAGGGCCATGCGGCCCGTTGCGCTCGGCCCTCGCCGGCCGGAGGATTGGGATGCGCGCCCTCGGCGTGGCGAGGGCCGGTCCGGTTCGAGTCGCGGGCACGGGCACGACAGCGACCCGCGCACGACAGCGACCCGGGCACGACAGCGACCCGCGCACGACAGCGACCCGGGCACGACAGCGACCCGGACGAGGCCGGCGGCAGGCAGGGGCGAGGCGAAGCATGGACAGCGACAGCACCAGGGCCGGCGGCAGCGGCACGCGTGGCAAGGGCGGCACGGGCGCGGACGTCCCTGCCGAGCACGGCACGCACGCCAGCACCGCCAGGGGCACGCTCGCCGCGGGCTCCGGTCGGCGCGCTGCCGAGGGCGCGACCGGCCTGGCTCCGGTCGACCTGGTGCAGGAGACGCCGGTCCGGTGGCGGATCGAGCCGACGGGACCGATGCGGGTGCCCGGGATCGTCTTCGCGTCCCAGGCACTGCTCCCCGACGTCGTGTCGGACCGCTCGCTCGTCCAGGTGCAGCACGTGGCGACGCTGCCGGGGATCGTCGAGGCGTCCTACGCCATGCCGGACGTGCACTGGGGGTACGGCTTCCCCATCGGCGGCGTGGCAGCCACCGACGTCGAGCGCGGCGGCGTCGTGTCGCCCGGGGGCGTCGGCTTCGACATCTCGTGCGGGGTTCGGCTGCTCACCTCCCCACTGGCCCGCGACGACCTCGACGGCCGCCTGCCCGCGCTCATGGACGAGCTCGACCGGCGGATCCCCCGAGGCCTCGGTCGCGGGGCCGTCTGGCATCTGGGGACGGAGGACGAGCTGGCGGCGGTGCTGCGCGACGGGTCGCGCTACGCGGTGGCGCGTGGCCACGGGGTCGAGCGCGACCTCGAGCACTGCGAGGACAGCGGCGCCGTGCCCGACGCGGACGTCGCGGCGGTCAGCGCCCGGGCCCTCCAGCGCGGCATGGCCCAGGTCGGCAGCCTCGGTTCGGGTAACCACTTCCTGGAGGTGCAGGTGGTCGACCGCGTCGACGACCCCGCCACCGCCGCCGCCATGGGCCTGCACCAGGGGATGGTCTGCGTGATGGTCCACTGCGGGTCGCGAGGGCTCGGCCACCAGATCTGCTCGGACCACGTCCGCACCATGCTGGCGGCGATGCCCGGGCACGGCATCGCCGTGCCCGACCCGCAGCTCGCCTGCGCGCCGGTGCACAGCGCCGAGGGGCGCGCGTACCTCGGCGCGATGGCCGCCGCCGCCAACTACGGGCGGGCCAACCGCCAGCTGCTCACCGCGGCCACTCGCCAGGCGTTCGCCGCCGTGCTGGGGACCGCGGCGCTCGACCTGCTGTACGACGTGTCACACAACCTGGCCAAGCTGGAGCCGCACCTCGTCGAGGGCGACGCCCGGATGCTGTGCGTCCACCGCAAGGGCGCGACCCGGGCGCTGCCGCCCGGGCACCCGGACCTGCCCGACGACCTGCGAACGACGGGCCAGCCCGTGCTGGTGCCGGGCTCCATGGGGACGGCGTCGCACGTGCTCGCCGGCGTCGCCGGCGGCGGGGCGTTCCACTCCACGTGCCACGGCGCCGGGCGCGCCATGAGCCGCCACGCGGCCGCCCGGCGGATTCGCGGCGGGGAGCTCCGCAGGCAGCTGGCCGACGCAGGGATCGCCGTGCGCGCGCTGTCGGACCGCGGCCTGGCGGAGGAGGCGCCCTTCTCCTACAAGGACGTCGACGAGGTGGTGGCGACGTGCGAGCGTGCCGGCCTGGCACGCCGGGTGGCACGACTGCGCCCCGTCGGCGTGGTCAAGGGCTGAGCCGGGCGAGCGGGCCGCGCCGCCGGGGCACCACCGGCATCCGGGCCCCCGCTCGCGACGGCCTGGCGGACCACGGTGTCGGCACAGTCGGTGCAGAGCAGGCGTTCAGGGTCCGCCAGCTGCGTGCGGGCCTTGACGAGGAAGCACGACCGGCACACGAACTCGTCGGCGGCCCGCGGCCGCACCAGTTCCTCCTCCTCGTCCTCCTCTTCCTCCTCCTCGGCGCCCCTCGCTCCGGCGTGACGGGCCCCGGCTCCGTCTGCTTCCTCCTCGGGCTCGGCGCCGTCGCCGCTCAGGCGCTGGCGCAGGATCTCGTCGAGCGTCGCCTCCGCCTCCTCCTGCTCCTCGTCGTCTCGCCGACGCCGTCTGCGCGACCCGGCCTCGACGGCACCCGGCTCCGCCTCGTCGAGGCCGCCGACCTCGGCACCCGCCCCCCCGGCCTCGCCGCCCTCGGCGTCCCCGGCGTCCCCGGCGTCCCCGGCGTCCCCGCCGACCTCGGACCCGTCGCCGAGATCCTCGGCCTCACCCAGGTCCTCCTCGACGTCGTCGAGCTCGTCCTCGTCGAGACCGTCGTCGAGCTCGTCGTCGTCGAGCTCCTCGTCATCGAGCTCGTCGTCGTCGAAGTCGTCGTCGTCGAAGTCGTCGTCGAGCTCGTCGTCATCGGGGTCGTCGTCATCGGGGTCGTCGAGCTCGTCCTCGTCGAGCTCGACGCCGGGGCCGAGCCCGTCGTCGTCCAGCTCAGCGCCCCTAGTGGGGGCTCCGCGCCGCTCACGGGCGTCGTCGGTCATCGCGGCCTCCTCGTGACCACAGCGGTTCCAACCATCAGCACTGTTCGTGCGTGCCATCCCGGCGCGCCACCGTCACCCGCCTCGGCACCGCCCGCCCGGCACCCCCCAACCGTGTCCCGCCTGCCGCGGCCGCCTGCCTTCATGGTCCTCCTCCTGCACCAGCCGCCGGTGGTCCCGCCCCTCAGCGGTGCCGCTGCAGGGCCGCTCCCCGAGCGTCGGGCGCCGCCGTCCTGCCGGCCCGGCACCTTCGCCCGACCGGCGTGCGCCGCGCTGGCGGCCGGCCCGGCGGCCGCCCGCCTGCTACTCGAGCACGAAGGTGACGAGCAGGTTCACCTGGTACTCGACGACGCGGCCCTCGTCGACCCGCACCTGCTGCTCCTTCACCCATGCCGAGGTGACGCCACGCAGGGTCTGCGTGGCGCGCGCGACGCCGGTGGCGACCGCGTCCTCGAAGCTCTTGGACGACCTGGCCGATAGCTCGGTGACCCGTGCGACGTCGCTCATGTGCCTGCCTCCTCGGACCGCTCCGTGACACTCAATGCCGCCGGGACCCGGGGAGGAAGGGCCAAAGGTCACTGCGCGTGGCCAGAGCCCGCGTCACGCCACGTCGGCGCGGCAGTGCGCCAGTGCACGACGACACCTTCCCCCGAGGAGCCGTCACCTGCGACCACTCGACGCGTGGTGTTCGCCACCGTCCGCTGGCCCACCCGCGTCCGGGCCGCCCGGCGGGCCAGCACCCCTGGACCACCGCCCGAGCCCTGCCGCCACCAGGACCACGCCGAGCACCACCACGGCCAGCGCCGCCGCCGGGCCCCGCACGTACTGGGCCAGCACCCTGCCGAGGAAGATCAGGAACCCGACCATGCCGAGCCCCGCCAGCACCGGCAGCCGTCGGGCCAGGCCGACGAGCACGGCGCCCGCTGCGGTGGCCATGCCGACCGCACCGCCCACGGCCGCGTGAGCGTCGGAGATGGCGAGGGCCCCGCCGAGCGCGGCGACGAGCCCGAGGACGGCCGAGATGGCCGCGGGCCGCACCAGGTGGAGGAGGGCGGCGCACGCGAGCCCCGCCCCCGCCGCCCAGGCGACGGCGCCGGCCTCGGCAGGGGTGAGGTCGAGGCCGGCGACGTCGTGGACGGCGACCGCCGTCACCACCACGCCTGCGACCGTGCTCAAGAAGGGCAGAGGGCGGTCGCCGTTGCGCCACAGCACGGCGCCCGTTGCCGCCAGCGCCGGTCCCACCGCGAGGGCGGTGACCCCGGCGTCATGGCTCCCGAACGCCGTCGCGAGCACGCCGGCGACGATGGCGACGCCGCCCGTGCCACCCGTCTGGAGGGCGCTGGCCACGCGGAGCGACGGCGGGTCGCCGCCGCGCGCCACCACGCGGGCGGCGCCGAACCCCAGCAGCACCACCGCCATCCCCACGGCGAGGCGCCCGCCGACCGCCAGGTCGTGCCACAGCCGCACCGCCACGACCGACGCCCCGGCGACGACCAGTGCCATGCCCACGTAGGTGAGCGCCTCCGCCAGCGGCGGCATGCCCTCTCGCCCACCTGCCCGGCCCGCGGCTCGTGGCCCTCGGCCGGTGGACGCCATCGTCGGGCCGGCCGGTCGCCGCCCGACCCGGGCCGCCGGCCGCCGTGCCGCGCCCGCCTCGAAGCGCCGGATGGCGTCCACCTGGTCAGCGGAGATGAGCCCTGCGTCCTCCCAGC
>JAJZYI010000105.1 GCA_021798135.1 Actinomycetes bacterium
ACCACGAGAAGACGCGCCGCCAGCCGTCGACGGCGGCCTCGGGCCGGTAGCTCGGCCGGTCGACGGCGAAGAACGCGTGACCCGCCCCCTCGTAGGTGTGGAGCTCGAACGTCTTGCCGTGCTCGGTCAGGGCCCGCTCGATCACCGCCACGTCGTCGGGCGACGGGAACTGGTCCTCCGCGCCGAACAGGCCGAGCAGCGGGCACCGCAGGTCGGCGGCGCGGTCGATGAGCGGGGTCACCCGCAGCCCCATCCCCTCGGGGGGGCTTCCCACGACGAACGCCCCGTAGCAGTCCACGGCGGCGTCGATCGGCAGCGAGCATGCGGCCAGGAACGACTGCCGGCCGCCCGAGCAGTACCCGATGGTGCCGACCCTGCCGTTCGAGTACGGCTGCGAGCGCAGGTGCCGCACCGCCCCCCCGGCGTCGCCCAGGAACCGCTCGTCGGGCACGCCCCCCGCCGCCCTCGCGGCCGCGGCCGCGTCGTCCGGGCTGGCGTCGGGCCCCTCCCGGTAGTGGAGGTGCGGGCAGATCGCCGCGTAGCCGTGGGCGGCGAACTTCCGGGTGATCTCCTTGGTCGCCTCGTCCCACCCGGGCATGTGGTGGATGACGACCACCCCCGGGAAGGGCCCTGGGCCGAGCGGCCGCGCGAGGTAGGCGGCGACGTCGTCCCCGCCGTGCCCGACGATGCGGACGGTCTCGGCCAGCAGTCCCTCGTACGCTCCCACGCGTCACCTCCATCGGCTCGAGCGGCGCGCGCCCCGCTCCGGTGGCACGCGCGGGCCGCGGCGGCCCCGGGAAGCGAACGTAGCGGGGCGCCGGCCCGGCCGACCAGGCAGGCCCGCCGACGAGGCGGCCCCGCCCGACCAGGCGCCGCCGCCGTCAGCCCGCCAGCGCCTGCAGGCGGCCCAGGGCGCTGAGCACGCCCTTGTACGACGCCGTGAGGATGCTCGAGTCCATCCCGACCCCCCACCGGACCCCGTCGTCGCTGCGCGCCTCGACGTAGGCGACGGCGGTGGCCTCCGCCCCGGCCTGCAGCGCGTGCTCGGCGTAGTCGGTGACCTCCAGGTCGGTCCCGAGCAGGGCGTTGAGAGCGTGCACGAAGGCGGCGAGCGGACCGTTCCCCCTGCCCGAGGCCCGGCGCTCCTGGCCGTCGACGACCAGGTCGGCGACCACCTCGGCGCCGTCGGGGGTGGTGGTCGTCCGGTGGTCGATCAGGCGCACCGACGGATGGTCACCGAGGTACTCGCGCTGGAAGACCGCCCACATCTCCTCGGGCGTGATCTCGGTGCCCGTGTCCTCGGTGATCGTCTGGACGGCGCCGGACAGCTCGACCTGGAGCCGGCGCGGCAGGTCCATGCCGTGCTCGGCCTTCATGATGTACGCGACGCCGCCCTTGCCCGACTGGCTGTTCACGCGGATGACCGCCTCGTACGTGCGGCCGACGTGCGCCGGGTCGATCGGCAGGTACGGGACCTCCCACACCTCGTAGTCCTCGGGGAGCGCCTCGATCCCCTTCTTGATGGCGTCCTGGTGCGAACCGGAGAAGGCCGTGTACACCAGGTCCCCCACGTACGGGTGGCGAGGGTGCACCGGCAGGCGGTTGCAGTACTCGGCCACGCGGCGCAGCGAGTCGATGTCGTGGACGGCGAGCTCGGGGTCGACGCCCTGGGAGAAGAGGTTGAGGGCCAGGGTGACGACGTCGACGTTGCCGGTGCGCTCGCCGTTGCCGAACAGCGTGCCCTCGACGCGGTCCGCCCCGGCCATCACCCCGAGCTCGGCGGCGGCGACGGCGGTCCCCCGGTCGTTGTGCGGGTGCAGCGACAGAACCACCCGGTCCCGGTTGGGGATCTCCCGGTGGAACCACTCGATGGCGTCCGCGTAGATGTTCGGCGTGTACATCTCGACGGTGGCGGGGAGGTTCAGGATGATGGGCCGGTCCACCGTGGGCTCGATCTCGTCCATCACCGCGCTGCAGATCTCCACGGCGTACTCCAGCTCCGTGCCGGTGAAGCTCTCGGGCGAGTACTCGTAGCGGACGTCGGTGCCCGACAGCACGTCCCGCTCCAGCTTGCGGCAGAGCCGGGCCGCGTCCACGGCGATCTGCGTCACGCCCGCCTTGTCGAGGCCGAACACGACCCGGCGCTGGAGCACCGACGTGGAGTTGTAGAAGTGGACGATGGCGTGGTGCGCGCCGACCAGCGACTCGTAGGTCCGCTCGATGAGCTCCGGCCGGCACTGGACGAGCACCTGGATGGTGACGTCGTCGGGGACGAGCTCCTCGTCGATGAGCTGGCGGACGAAGTCGAAGTCGGGCTGGCTGGCGGCGGGGAACCCGACCTCGATCTCCTTGAAGCCCATGTCGACCAGCGTCTCGAACATGCGCCGCTTGCGAGCCGGGTCCATCGGGTCGATGAGCGCCTGGTTGCCGTCGCGCAGGTCGACCGAGCACCACGTCGGGGCGTGCTCGATCTGCCGGTCGGGCCAGGACCGGTCAGGTCGGCGCAGCGGCAGCGGCCGGAACGGCCGGTACTTCTCGAACGGCATCGGTCGGGGGGCCGCGGGCGTCGGTGGCATCATCGTCTCCAGGTCGGTTCGGTCGTGCTGCCCGCCGGGGCAGGTTCGCTGGTGCTGCCCACCAGGGCAGGTTCGGTGCGGTCGCCACCGCCCGACGGGCGCTCGTCCGGAAAAGAAAAAACCCCCTGCCGGGGCAGGAGGCGGGACGACGAGCGCAATGAGGCGCTCGTCGTCAGGTCAGCAGCAGGCCGGTAAGGATCTGCATCACCTGACAGCATACCGTCCCTGCTACTCCGGGTCAACGAGACGGTCGCAGCGGCGCCGGGAGCCCCTGGCGGTCCTGCGGGCGCCGCCGGCCGACGGTCGCAGCGGCACCGCCACCGCAGGCCGCGCCCCCGCGAGCGCCAGAGGCCGACTGTCACAGCGGCACCGGGATGCGTAGCCTGGGGGCGTGACGCTCTCCGACGCCCCGGTCGCGACCACCACCACCGGGCGGCCCACGTCGGCTGCCGACGCCTTCATGCGTCGCCTGCTGCGTGTGCCCGAGCGGAAGGCTGCCACCAACGACGCCGCGCAGCGGCTGTTCGGCACGTCGATGATGATCTCCGCGCTCCGCTGCCTGCTGAGCTACGTGGTCTTCCCGATCCTGACGCCACTGCTGGGCACGGCAGCCGGCGTCGGGCCGGCCATCGGCATCCCGATCGCCGTGGTCGCCCTGGTGTTCGACGTGCGCGGCACGCGCCGCTTCTGGCTCGCCAACCACCGGCACCGGTGGCCCATCACCTTCATCTACGTGGCGGTGATGGCGCTCGTCACGGTCCTGCTGGTGGGGGACATCGTCCACTTCGCCTGACGATCCAGGGGCCTCCCGCACCACCGCTGGCGGCCCGCGGCCGTTAGCGTGGCCCGACGTGGCCGCGACGTGCGCCACGTCCGGGCCGGCACGGGGCTCGTCCCTGCTGCCGGCCGCTACGGACCCGACGACCAGACGAGGCGGTGCGCGATGGCAACCGATCGACCGATGCAGCTCGGCATGGTGGGCCTGGGACGGATGGGCGCCAACATCGTGCGGCGCCTGCTGCGCGACGGGCACGAGTGCGTGGTCTTCGACCAGAGCACCGCCGCCGTCGACCAGCTGGCCGGCGAAGGGGCCCGCGGGGCCGGGTCGCTCGCCGAGCTGGCCAAGCAGCTGGACGCGCCGCGAGCCGTGTGGGTGATGGTGCCCGCCGGCGACGTCACCGACCGCGTGGTGGCCTCGCTCGCCGAGGTGCTGGAGCCCGGCGACGCCGTCATCGACGGCGGCAACTCCTACTACCGCGACGACCTGCGCCGGTCCGCCCGGCTCGCCGAGCGCGGCATCGACCTCGTCGACTGCGGCACGAGCGGCGGCGTGTGGGGCCTGGAGCGCGGCTACTGCATGATGATCGGCGGTCCCGAGGCCGCCGTGGCCCGCCTCGACCCGATCTTCGCCACGCTGGCCCCCGGCGTCGGGGCGGCCGAGCGGACGCCGGGGCGGACCGGCGACCCCACGCCGGCCGAGCAGGGGTACCTGCACTGCGGGCCCAGCGGCGCGGGCCACTTCGTCAAGATGGTCCACAACGGCATCGAGTACGGGATGATGGCCGCCATCGCCGAGGGCCTGGACGTGCTGCGCAACGCGGACGTGGGCACCCGCACCGCCGAGGCCGACGCCGAGACCGCCCCCCTCGCCGAGCCCGAGCTCTACCAGTACACGATCGACACGGCCGCCGTGGCCGAGGTGTGGCGCCGCGGCAGCGTCGTCGGCTCGTGGCTCCTCGACCTGACCGCCGCCGCCCTCGCCGAGTCGCCGGACCTCGCCGGCTTCGCCGGCCGCGTGTCGGACTCCGGCGAGGGTCGCTGGACGTCCATCGCCGCCATCGACGAAGGCGTGCCGACGCCGGTGCTCACCGCCGCGCTGCAGTCGCGCTTCGCGTCGCGCGACCTGGGGGCGTTCGCCAACAAGGTGCTGTCGGCGATGCGCAAGCAGTTCGGCGGCCACGACGAGAAGCCGGCCTGACCCGCCTGCCCGACCATCTGGGCCTCCCTGCCGGGCCTTCCCGCCGGGCCTCCCCGCCGGGCCTCCCCGCCTGCCCTCCCCGCCTGCCCGGGCCCCGGGGCCCCCGGGCCCGACCCTCCGGATCGCCCGCCCGGTCCCTCCGGGCTCGACGGGCTCCGCCGTTGCCGGCAGTATGACGGCCATGGACAGTGCCTCGTGGGACGAGCGGTACGGCGCCGAGGAGCTGGTGTGGTCCGAGGGTCCCAACCAGTTCGTGGCCGAGGTCGCCGGCGGGCTCCCGCCCGGCCGAGCCGTCGACCTCGCGTGCGGCGAGGGCCGCAACGCCATCTGGCTCGCCCGCCAGGGATGGTCGGTGACCGGGGTCGACTTCTCCCAGGTCGGCCTGGACAAGGCCCGCCGGCTGGCCGAGCGGGCCGGCGTGCAGGTGCAGTGGGTGCACGCCGACCTGGGCGCGTGGGAGGCCTCGGAGCCCCAGGACCTGGTGGTGCTGTCGTACCTGCAGCTGCCGGCCGCGGCCATGGCCGACGTGGTGGCGCGCGGTGCCCGCGCCCTGGCCGCCGGGGGCAGGCTGCTGCTCGTCGGCCACGCCCGCCGCAACCTGGCCGAGGGCAGCGGCGGGCCCCAGGACCCGGCCAGGCTGTACGAGCCGGACGACGTCGTCGCCTGGTGCGCGGGGCTCGACGTCGAGCGGGCGGAGCACGTCCTGCGCCAGGTCGGCTCCGACGAGGAGCCGCGCCAGGCGATCGACACCCTGGTGGTCGCCCGCAAGCCCGCATGAGCGGCACCGCCCCCGGCAGGGCGCCCGGCGCCGGCGGCGCGGCGGGCCCGGCCCCCGTCCCGCCCGTGGCCCTCGTCGGCGACGGCCTGCCCGTCCCCTGCGTCGACGGGGCCGAACGGCCGTACCTGTCGCTGGACACGGCCGCGTCGACCAGCGCGCTCCCGCAGGTCGCCGCCCGGGTGCAGGAGTTCCTCCCCTGGTACTCCAGCGTGCACCGGGGCGCCGGCCACAAGTCGCAACGGTCCACCGCCGCCTACGAGGCGGCACGGGCGGCCCTCATGGCGTTCGCCGGGCGCTCGGAGGACGACGTCGCCATCATCTGCCGCAACACGACCGAGGCCATCAACCACCTCGCCTACCGGCTGCGGCTCCACCGCGAGGACGTGGTGGTCACCACCGTGGTGGAGCACCATGCCAACCTGCTCCCGTGGTCGCGGGCCGCGACCTGCCGGTACGTGGAGTGCGGGGCCGACGGCACCTTCTCGGTCGGCGACGTGGTCGCCGCCCTCGACGGCGGCCCGGCGCCCCGGCTGCTGGCGATCACGGGCGCGTCCAACATCACCGGCTGGATGCCCCCCGTCGACGAGATCGCCGCCGAGGCGCACCGCCGCGGCGTCCCCGTCGCGCTCGACGCCGCCCAGCTGGCACCGCACCGGCCGCTCCCCACCAGCCCCGACTTCGTCGCCTTCAGCGGCCACAAGATGTACGCGCCGTTCGGCGCCGGCGTGCTCATCGGGCCCCGCCGGGCGTTCGCCGACGGCGACCCGTTCCTGGCCGGGGGCGGCGCGGTGGACCTGGTGGACCTGGACGAGGTGGTGTGGTCCCAGCCTCCCGAGCGCGAGGAGGCCGGCTCGCCGAACGTGGTCGGCGCCGTCGCCCTGCACGCCGCCGTCGACACCCTCCAGACGATCGGCTGGCCCGCCCTGGTCGGCCACGACGAGGAGGTCGCCCGCCGGCTCCGCACCGGTGTCGCAGCGATCCCCGGGGTGCGCCTGCTCGGCCCGCCGCCGGGCGCCGCGACCCTGCCGGTGGCGACGTTCACCGTGGCGGGCATGCCGCACGCCCTGGTGGCGGCCCGGCTGGCCGCCGAGCACGCCATCGGTGTCCGCCACGGCTGCTTCTGCGCCCACCCCTACCTCATCCGGCTCCTCGGCCTGGACGACGCCGCGCTCGGCCGGTTCCGCGGGCAGGTCCGCCAGGGCGACCGCAGCGCGATGCCGGGCGCCGTGCGGGCCAGCGGCGGGATCGACACCACCGCGGCCGACGTCGACCGGTTCCTCGACGCGCTGGCGCGCCTGGCGTCGGGCGAGCCGGCGCCGGTCGAGTACCGCCAGGACCCGCGCACGGGCGACTACCACCCCGCCGGTCCCGCCGGCGCCGCCTACACCGACCTGCTGGCACCGTCCGACGGGCACGGGGGCTGCTCGCCGGGCTGACCCCGCCCACGCTGCGCCGGCCCCACGCTGCGCCGGCCCCACGCTGCGCCGGCCCCACGCTGCGCCGGCCCCACACTGCGCCAGCCCCACGCTGCGCCGGCCCCACGCTGCGCCGGCCCCACGCTGCGCCCGTGGGCATTGTGCGAGCGTTGTCCTCTTCCGCACAAGAAGTTGCTTTCAGCAGGCATCTATATCGTTACACTGGCGCCATGTCCTTCGCGGCCGACCTCCCCGCACCGGCGCCGCACAGGCGCGGCGAGGTTCCGCCGATCGGCACGTCCGAGGACCCGTCCATCGGCACCGCCACCGACCCGTCCATCGGCACCGCCACCGACCCGTCCATCGGCACCGCCACCGACCCGTCCATCGGCACCGCCGCCGACCCGTCCATCGCCGCCATCGACGACGCCCTGGTGGCCGTGTCCCACAGCGCCACCCGCGTCCGCTCCCACGAGCGCCTGCTCCGTCGGGCTGGCGTCACCGTCGACAGGGCGGGCTCCATCCTCCTCGGCCACCTCGACCGCACCGACGGGCTGCGCGTGAGCGAGCTGGCCGCCACCCTCGGAGTCGACGCGCCGACCGTGACCCGGAAGGTGCAGCACCTCGAACGCGAGGGCTGGGTGTCCCGCTCGCCGGACCCCGACGACGGCCGGGCCCACAGGCTGCACGTCACCGACGAGGGCCGCGCCGTGCTCCAGCGCCTGCTGGCAGCCCGCCGGTCGTCGATCGCCGAGGTCCTGGCAGACTGGGCTGCCGAGGACCGCGAGCGGTTCGCCGACCTGCTGCGGCGGTTCGCCGAGGACGTCCTCCACCACCACGACGAGCCCGGCTCCCACGACGAGCCCGGCTCCCACGACGAGCCCGGCTCCCACGACGAGCCCGCGCACCTCCAGGCGGGGACGCACCGCCAGCCGGCCGCGCGCCGCGCCGACCATGGGCACCCCGTCCCCACCGGGTCGACGCGCAGCACCCGGCTCGCCAGGGACCGCCGGGCCGGGCACCCGCACCAGGGGCACCAGGAGGACCGATGAGCAGCACTCCCGCTGAAGCGGCGCCGACGGGCGCTCCGGCCGGCGGCACTCCGGCCGGCAGCCAGCGCCACGTCATGGTCGTCCTCGGCGCGCTCATGCTCGGCATGCTGCTCGCCGCGCTGGACCAGACCATCGTCGCCACCGCGCTCCCGACCATCGCCGCCGACCTGGGCGGCCTCAACCACCTGTCCTGGGTGGTCACCTCCTACCTGCTCACCTCGACGGTGTCGACGCCCCTGTGGGGGAAGCTCGGCGACATGTACGGCCGCAAGCGGCTGTTCCAGCTGTCGATCGTGATCTTCCTGGTGGGCTCGGCGCTGTCGGGCCTGTCACGCGACATGGCCCAGCTGATCGCCTTCCGGGCGCTGCAGGGCATCGGGGCCGGTGGGCTCATGGTGGGAGCCCAGGCGATCATCGGCGACGTGGTGAGCCCGCGCGAGCGGGGCCGGTACATGGGCTACTTCGGCGCGGTGTTCGGCGTCACCAGCGTGATCGGCCCGCTCCTCGGCGGCTACTTCACCACGTCGCTGTCGTGGCGGTGGGTCTTCTACATCAACCTGCCCATCGGCATCGTCGCCCTGGCCGTGGTGGCCACCGCCCTGCACCTGCCCAGGCGGCGTACCGAGCACAAGGTCGACTACCTCGGGGTCGCCCTGCTCTCGGCGGGCGTGACCTCGCTGATCCTGCTCACCACGTGGGGCGGCACGACCTACCCCTGGGGATCGGGCGTGATCGTCGGGCTGGGTGTCGCCGGCGTCGCCCTGCTGGCGGCGTGCGCCGCCGTCGAGCGCCGGGCCGCCGAGCCGGTGCTTCCTCCCGAGCTCTTCCACAACGGCGTGTTCAACCTGACCAGCGTCATCGGTTTCATCGTCGGCTTCGCCATGTTCGGGGCCATCGTCTACCTGCCCCTGTACTTCCAGACCGTCAACGGCGTCAGCCCGACGGTGTCGGGCCTGGAGCTGCTGCCGCTCATGCTGGGGTTCCTCGGCATGTCGATCGTGAGCGGGCAGCTCATCACCCGCACCGGCAAGTACAAGGTGTTCCCCATCGCCGGCACGGCGATCATGACCGTCGGCCTCTACCTCCTCTCCACCATGACGCCCTCCACGCCGTTCATCGTGGCCGCCGTCGACATGCTGGTGGTCGGCGTCGGGCTGGGGCTCGTGATGCAGGTGCTGGTGATCGCCGTGCAGAACGCCGTCCCCTACCGCCACCTCGGCGCGGCCACGTCCCTCGCCACCTTCTTCCGGTCCATCGGCGGCTCGTTCGGCGCGGCGATCTTCGGGGCCGTGTTCACCGGCCGGCTCGGCGTGGAGGAGGCCCGCCACCTGCCGCCTGCGGCGCTGCGGGCGCTTCACGCCGCCGGCGGCGCCGTCACCGACAACCCCGCCCAGCTCAAGGCGCTGCCCGCCCCCATCCACCACGGCTTCGTGCTCGCCTTCAGCCACAGCCTGCAGACGGTCTTCCTGGTCGCCGTGCCGGTGGTCGTCGTCGCCTTCGCGGCATCGCTGTTCCTCCGGGAGGTGCCGCTGCGCGAGACGGCCCACCTCGCCGGTCCGGAGGGCGTCTTCGTCCACGAACCGCCGGTCGGCGCCGACGACCCGCCCGACGCCGCCACCGCTCCCGCCGGGGAGGGAGCGCTCCCCGGCACCGCGCCGGCGGGCGGCTGACCCCACGCCCGCGCCGCCAGGCGGCCGTCACCAGCGCGCCCGCGCAGCGAGGCGGCCGCCACCCGCACGCCGGGGCGGTCACGCTGCCTACCGCCCGCCAGCGGCCCCCACCACCGGTTTCGCCTGCATGACCACGAGCGCTCCCGGCGGCTCGTCGGGCACGGCCAGGGTCGCGCACTGCACCGCCACGTCGACCGTGGTGCCCCGGCGGTCGACGGCGCGGACGGCGAGCCGCCGCTCGCCGACCCTCCCCGCCAGCAGCTCGCCGACCGCCGCCTCCAGCTCCGGCGAGGGCAGCAGGCCGAAGTCGAGCTCCACCAGCCGGCGCCCGACGGCCTCCTCCGCCCGGAGGCCCCACAGCGCCTCGGCGCTGGCGTTCCACAGCGTGACGGCGCCGGACCCGCTCACGGCCACCACCGCGCTCGGCACGCTCGCCAGCACGCCGCCCAGGAAGGCCGCCGCCCGCGTCGCCTCGGCGTTCCAGGCCCGCTCCTGCTCGTTCGCCGCCTCGAGCTCGTCGTTGGAGGCCTGGAGCTCCTCGTTCATGGTCTCGAGCTCGTCGTTGGCCGACTGCAGCTCCTCGTTCGACGTCTCGAGCTCCTGGTTGGCCGACTGCAGCTCCTCGTTCGACGTCTCGAGCTCCTCGTTGGCCGACTGCAGCTCCTCGTAGGCGGTCTCCAGCTCCTCGCGCGACCGCTTCAGCTCGGCCTGCAGCCGGGCGTAGCGGGTGACATCCTCGTACGTCACGCTCACCCCGAGGTACGCACCGTCGGCGGGCAGGGGCATCACCGTCACGTCGAGGTACTGGGGCTGGCCGTCGGTGAAGGGGCGCTCCACGTTGCGCGCCACGACGAGACGGCGCTCGCTGTAGGCCTGCTCGATCCGCGACCGCAGCTCGAGCGGACGGTAGGAGACCTCCAGGTCCTGCAGGGGCCGCCCCACGTCACG
>JAJZYI010000106.1 GCA_021798135.1 Actinomycetes bacterium
TCGCAGGATCTGGAGGCCAATCAGCTCGCGACGCTGCCCGTGCGCGCGATCATGCGCCCACCGGTCGCCGCGCTGCGGGCCACGTTGCCACTGGCCGACGCCCTGCGCCTGCTGGCCGGGGCGCCGGCAGCCGGCGACGGCCGGCAGGACCCGCCGCCCCCCGCCGCGACCCGGGGCCCGGCCGGGCGTGCGAGCCCGCGCCGGCCGTGGCGCGAGCGCTGCCGCCTCTACCTCACGCACGACCGGGTCGGCAGCGCCCTGCTCCAGGACGCCGGGAGCGACACCCTGACGGTCGCATGGGCGCTCGAGCACCACCTCGACCCCGCTCGGTGGACGGTGGAGCGCCGGATCGCCGACGCGTTGAAGGCGGCCGACGGCGACTGACGGGACCCAGCCGGCCCAGCCGCCGGGCCCGGCCTCCCCGAGGCGGCTCTGCGGCACCCTCGCCGGCCTCGGCCCTTCGGCACCCTCGCCGGTCCGGCCCTCTGGCACCCGCGCCGGTCCGGCTCTTCGGCACCCTCGCCGACCGGCCTGCGGCACCCCGGCGGGCGCGTGCGGCTACTCGCCCGCCGCGCGCTCGGGTCGGAGGATGCGCACGGAGGGCGGCGGGAGCTGGCGCCGAGGGGCCTCGGGCACCTCGGCGCCGGCCGGCGGCGGGCCTTCCTGGGCCTGGGCCTGGGCCTGGGCCTGGACCTGGACCTGGGCCTGGGGGACCTGCGCGAACGCCGCTCGGCCACCGCCGGCGTGCCGCGCCGCCCCGGGCACGTGCGCGCCGGTCGTCGCGGCCTTGTAAGAGCGGTAGCGGTGGAGGACGACGAAGGCGATGGCGAGGACGGCCAGGGCGCCCAGCACGTACCCGGCGTCGCTGAAGCCGTGCATGATCGACCGCCACCGCCCACCGACGCCGTACCCGATGCCGGCCATGGCCGCGTCCCAGATCAGCGAGCCGAAGAAGGTCAGGATGCCGAAGCGCAGCGCCGGCACCTCCGCGATGCCGGCAGGCAGCGCCACGAAGTTCCGGATCACCGGCAGGAGCCGGCTGCCGAACACTCCCCACCGCTCGTGACGCTCGTACCACTGTTCGGCACGGTCGAGGTCGTGGTGGCTCAGCAGGACGTACTTGCCGTACCGGTCGACGACGGCGCGGCCAGCGCTGCGGCCGATGGCCCAGGCGATGAAGGCGCCGACCAGCTCACCGGCGACGCCTGCGGCGACCGCACCGGGGAAGCTCAGCTTCCCCTCGGCCGCCAGGACGCCGGCGAACCCGAGGGTCAGCTCCGACGAGGTCGGCACGCAGCACGACTGCAGCACCGACAGGAAGAAGACGGCGGCGTAGCCGGACGATGCCACCAGCGTCGTGGGGTTGAGCAGTGCGAGCACGACGCAACGCTACCGGCTCGAACCTTACGGGGGCATGAGCCGGCGGCCCGGGACCGCCGCGGGACCGCGGTGCTGCCGTAGGATCCGGCGCGGGCAGGAGGAGCGGGGGGAGCCGCTCCCGTGCAGGAGGTCCGATGGAGGAACGGTTCACCATCGCCGGGCAGATCCGCCACTGGGCCGCGACGCGGCCCGACGGCCCCATGCTCACGGCCGGCGACCGGACGCTCACGTGGTCGCAGGCGCTCGGCCGGGCCGCCACCGTGGCGCACGCGCTGGCCGCCGACGGCGTGGCGCCAGGGGACCGGGTGGCGTTCCTCGACCGCAACGGCATCCCCCACTTCGAGACCCTGTTCGGCAGCGCCCTCGCCGGGGCGGTCCACGTCGCCGTGAACTGGCGGCTGTCACCTGCCGAGGTCGCCGCCGTGATCGCCGACGCGCGGCCGCGAACGCTGGTCGTGGCGCCGGAGTGCCTGGAGCAGTGCGAGACGGTCCTGGCGGACACCCGTGCCGCGGGCATCGAGCGCGTCGTCGTGCTCGACGGGCCCGGCGGCCTGCCGGCCGACGCTCCGGCGGCGGCCGGCGCCGTCGCCTACGAGGACTGGCTCGCGGACCGACCGTCGTCGGACCCGGGCCACCTGCCCGCACCCGGCGAGCCGGTGCTGCAGCTCTACACGTCGGGCACCACCGGCATGCCCAAGGGCGTGATGCTGTCGAACCGCAACCTGGCCACGGCCATGGACCAGGCGGGCGGCACCTTCGGCGTCGCCGACGACACGGTCGGCCTGGTGGCCATGCCGCTCTTCCACATCGGCGGCATCGCGTGGGGGCTGTGCGCGACCTCGCGCGGCGGGCACGCCGTCATCCTGCGCGACGTGGACCCGGCGGTCCTCCTCGACCTGGTCCAGCGCCACCGGGTCACCAACACCTTCGTCGTCCCCGCCGTCCTGATGGCGCTCCTGGCCACGCCGTCGATCGCCACCACGGACCTGTCGAGCCTGCGGACGATCTTCTACGGCGCGTCGCCCATCGCCGAGGACGTGCTGGCCCGGTGCCTGGAGCGCTTCGGGTGCAGGTTCGCGCAGCTCTACGGCATGACGGAGACGACGGGGGCGATCACCATGCTCCGCCCCGAGGACCACGACCCGACCGGTCCGCGCCGGCACCTGCTGCGCTCGACCGGCACGCCGCTGCCGGGGGTGGAGCTGCGGGTGGTCGATCCCGACTCCGGCTCGACCGTCCCGGCCGGCACGGTCGGCGAGGTCCAGGCTCGCTCCCCGTACACCATGCTGGGCTACTTCCGGAAGCCCGAGGAGACGGCCGCCACCGTCGACGGTGGGGGCTGGCTGCGCACCGGCGACGCGGGGTACCTCGACGAGGACGGGTACCTGTTCCTCCACGACCGCATCAAGGACATGATCGTGTCGGGCGGCGAGAACGTCTACCCCGCCGAGGTCGAGAACGTCCTGCTGTCGCACCCGCAGGTCGCCGACGCGGCGGTCATCGGCGTACCCGACGAGCGCTGGGGCGAGACGGTGAAGGCCGTGGTGGTCCCCGCTGCCGGCGCGCCCGCGTCGCTGCCCGCCGACCTGCTCGCCCGTTGCCGGGAGGAGCTGGCCCACTACAAGTGCCCGACCTCCGTGGACCTCGTCGACGCCCTCCCGCGCAACCCGGCCGGCAAGGTCCTGAAGCGTGAGCTCCGCGCGCCGTACTGGAAGGACCGGGCCCGGAGCGTCGGCTGACGCCCGGGAGCGCTGGGGCGGGCGGCAGGCGCCGGCGGCGCCACCCGGAACGCCGACCACGAGCTGATGGCCCGGTGCCGTCCGGGGTGCCCGTCGCGACCCGGTCCTCCGAGGCTCGTCCGGCCGGCCGAGCACGTCGACGTGTCGCTGCCGCCGGGTCGACGTTCCTTCCCGGCTCGTCGGGCCAGCGATGTTCCACGTGACGGAGCCATCCACCGCCTCCCTTGCGGACCTGCCACCGACTCGGATCGCCGGCAATAGCGCCGTTCCCGCTGCCGACTCGGGTGGACATCGTCCTGCAACTGCTGGACGAACAGCGCTATCGGTGCGGCCTTTTCGGCGCGTCCGCCGACATGGTCATTGTGTCCGCTCGCCGGACGTTTCATATGCGGTCGCCGATCTAGTCGAAATCGCCGGTCCAGCGAACCCGACAATTGTTCAAGGGAAGGGCTCGCACCGCCGACGTATTGCAGGCCAGGCCGCCCAGCCGAATCCTTCGAGGTGCACCGCAGATGGACGAAATCGTCGAAGAGTTCCTCGTCGAGAGCTACGAGAACCTGGACCGGCTTGACGCCGACCTGCTGGCGCTCGAGCAGGACCCCACACGCCCCGACCTGCTGGCCAGCGTCTTCCGGAGCATCCACACGATCAAGGGAACCTGCGGGTTCCTGGGCTTCGAGAAGCTCGAGCGCGTCACCCACGTCGGCGAGAGCCTGCTCAGCCGGCTGCGCGACGGCCAGCTGGCCCTGAACCCGGCGATCGCGACGGCACTGCTCAGCCTGGTGGACGCCGTGCGGCTGATGCTCGCCTCCGTCGAGGCCAACGGGACCGACGGGGACGGGGACTGGAGCGACCTGGTGGCACGCCTCGAAGCGCTGCAGCAGGGCGACGGTGCCGCAGCCGGTGACGAGGCTGCGGACGCAACCGTTCCCGCGACCGCCGCCCCCGAGGCCCCAGTCGTGGACGCGGTCGCTGCCGTGCCCGACGGCGCGAACGCCGCCACGATCGCCGCGCCCGAGGCCCCAGTCGTGGACGAGGACGAGGCCGCAGTCGTGGGTGAGGACGAGGCCCCAGCGACGCCCGAGGTCGCAGCCGCACCAGACGGCACGGCCGCCGCCACGATCGCCACGCCCGAGACCCCAGTCGTGGGCGAGGACGAGGCCGCGACGGTGACCGAGGGGGCCACCGTTGCCGCGGTCGCCGCCGCGTCTGCGACCGTCGCCACCGCTGGGACCGCACCGGCTCCCGTCCTGCTCGCCGGCGCCGGTGCTGGCTCGGGCGACCAGGCTTCGAGCCGTGCGAGCGTCCCGAACGGCACCCCCGGCAACGCACAGCACCCGGCGAACGGCACCCCCGGCAACGCACAGCGCCCGGCGAACGGCACCCCCGGCAACGCACCCCACCCGGCGAACGGCACCGCCGGTGAGGCGGGTGGCACCGGCGACCGCCTGGGCGAGATCCTGGTCGCCGCCGGCAGCGCCACGCCCGACGCGGTCACGCTGGCGAACCTGGCACAGCAGGTCGGCGACGCCCGTCGCATCGGCGAGGTGCTGGTCGACCACGGCGCCACCACCCAGGAGGACGTGCACGAGGCGCTCCAGGCCCAGAAGGAGCAGCGCGGCTCGGTCTCCGACAGCAGCGTCCGGGTCGACGTCGGCCTGCTCGACGACCTCATGAACCTGGTGAGCGAGCTGGTCCTGGCGCGCAACCAGATCCTGCAGCACAGCGGCGAGGGCGACACGCTGTCGACGGGCACGTTCCAGCGGCTGAACCTCATCACGACGGAGCTGCAGGAAGCGGTCATGAAGACCCGCATGCAGCCCATCCGCAACGTGTGGAGCAAGTTCCCCCGCGTGGTGCGCGACCTGTCGATGGCGTGCGGCAAGCAGATCCGCGTGGAGATGGAGGGTGAGCACACCGAGCTGGACAAGACGATCATCGAGGCGATCCGCGACCCGCTCACCCACGTGATCCGCAACGCCGTCGACCACGGCGTCGAGACGCCCGACGCGCGCGTCGCCGCCGGCAAGCCGGCCGAGGGCAGGCTGCGGCTCCGGGCCTTCCACGAGAGCGGCCAGGTCAACATCGAGGTGTCCGACGACGGCGGCGGCATCGACCCCGAGCGGGTCCGGGCGAAGGCGGTCGAGCGTGGGCTGCTCACCGAGGCCCACAGCCGGCAGCTCGGCGAGCGCGAGCTGGTCAACCTCATCTTCTCGCCCGGCTTCTCCACGGCGGAGCAGGTGACCAACGTCTCGGGTCGCGGCGTCGGCATGGACGTCGTGAAGACCAACATCGAGAAGATCGGCGGGACGGTCGACATCCAGAGCGAGCTCGGCCGCGGGACGACGTTGAAGGTCAAGATCCCGCTCACCCTCGCCATCATCCCGGCGCTCATCGTGACGTGCGCCGAGGAGCGCTACGCCATCCCCCAGGTCAACCTCGTCGAGCTGGTGCGGATCGAGGCCGACCAGGCCGCCCACGCCGTGGAGGACATCCACGGGGCACCCGTCTACCGGCTGCGCGGCCGCCTGCTGCCGCTCGTCTACCTCGACAAGACCCTGGGCGTGGCCACCGGGTCCGACCAGCGGTCGGCGGTGTCGATCGTCGTGCTGCAGGTGGACGACCGCACCTTCGGGCTCGTGGTCGACGACGTGAACGACACCGAGGAGATCGTCGTGAAGGCCCTCGGCAGGCACGTGAAGGGCATCCCCTCCTTCGCCGGGGCGACCATCATGGGCGACGGGCGGGTGGCGCTCATCCTGGACGTGCTCGGGCTCGCCCGCCAGGGCCACGTGGTCGGCGAGCAGCGCAGCGACGCGGCCGCCCAGTCCGCCCTGCTCGGCGAGACCCAGCACGGCGAGGACACCACCAGCCTGCTCCTGGTGGCCTCCGCCGATCGCCGGCGCACGCTGGCCATACCGCTGGTCGAGGTCGCCCGGCTCGAGGAGTTCCCGGGCGACGCGCTGGAGACGGCCGGGCGCCACGCCGTGGTCCGCTACGGCGAGCACATCCTCCCCCTGGTCGACCTGTTCGCCATGGTCGGCGCCGGCGGTGGGCCGCTGACCGGGCGGGCCCAGCTCAACGTGGTCGTCCACGGCGCCGGAGCGTCCAGCGTCGGCCTGGTCGTCGACGAGGTCGTCGACATCGTCCAGGAGCACGTGGACGTCCAGGGGGCCGGGGGTGGCCCGGCCGGCCTGGCCGGCGCCGCCATCATCCGCGGCGGCGTCGCCGACCTGGTCGACATCGAGCGGATCGTCGCCGAGGCCGGCATCGCCGACCTGGTCGGCGCAGGGAGCGAGGTGGTGGCGTGATGGGCCGGGACCGGCAGCTGTGCACCTTCGTCGTCGGGGGCCTGCACCTCGGCGTCGGCGTCGAGCACGTCGGCGAGGTGCTCCGCCGCCAGCCGACGACGCCCGTGCCCCTCGCCAACGCGGAGGTGGCCGGGCTCATCAACCTGCGGGGCGCCATCGTCACGGCGCTCGACCTCCGCCGGCGGCTCGGCCTGGACACCGGCGGGGAGGGCCCGCGGATGAACGTCGTCCTCAACCAGGGCGACGAGGCCGTCAGCCTCCTCGTCGACGAGATCGGCGAGGTCGTGACCGTCGCCGAGGACGACTTCGAGCCGCCGCCCGAGACGGTCGCCGGCACCACGAGGGAGCTGATCCTCGGCGCCTACAAGCTCGACGGGCGCCTGCTGCTCCTCCTCGACACGGAACGGACCCTCGCGCCCTCGGACGCATAGGCCTGCGCCGCTCGCCCCGGCGCTACCCGGTCACGCGCGGGGCTCGGGGCTCGGGGCACCGGGCACCGGGCACCGGGCACCCAGCACGGGGCTCCGGGCAGCGGGCAGCGGACAGCGGACACCGGGCAGCGAGCAGCGGGCAGCGGGCAGCGGGCCAGGGGCACCGGGCAAGGGGCACCGGGCAGCACGGGACATACCGGCAGGACCGCCACGGCGGCAACGGAGACGGGCCCGGGACCGGCACGGCCGGCCGGGCCACCAGACACGGGAGTGGAGATGGGCACGATCGGCAACAGGAAGCTCGTCGGCAAGTTCAACAACCTGAAGGTGTCGGTGAAGCTGGCGCTCGGGTTCGGCGCCATGGCCCTCCTCATGCTCGTCATCGCCGGCGTGGGCTGGTCGACGGGCAGCTCGTGGAGCTCCTCGGTGACGCGGATGAACGGGCACGCGGTGGCAGCGAACCAGGCGGCCCAGGCGAACCTCGACATGACGAACATGGCGCTCCACGAGAACGCCATCGCCGCCGACTACGCCGCCAACCTCCCGAGCAAGGGCGACCTCGCCTCGTACGCCAGCCTCCACACGAAGATCCTGGCCGACTTCGCCAGCCTGGCGAGCGCCAAGCTGACGGCGTCGGAGCGCACCGAGCTCGGGGCCGCCGAGCGGTCGTTCACGACGTACACGGCGCAGTGCGCGCAGATCAACCAGCTGTTCGCCGCCGGCGGCACGGCGAACCTCCAGAAGGCGCTGAACCAGGTCGGCCAGCTCGCCAGCGGCACCGTCCGCACGCCGCTCAGCCGGATCAGCGCCTCCCTGGTGGCCCAGAGCGCCAAGGACGCCCGCTCGGGCACGTCGTCGGCGTCGGGGGCCCAGCTGCTGGTCATCATCCTGGGGCTGGTCGCCATCGCCATGGCGGTGGCCACGGCCTTCGGGATCGTCCAGTCCATCGTGCGACCCCTGAGCCAGGTCGTCGGGGTCCTCGAGACCGTGGCCGCCGGCGACCTCACCCGGTCGCTCGACATCGACACGCACGACGAGGTGGGGCGGATGGCCACCGCCATGAACGAGGCGCTCGGCCGCATCCGCAAGGCCATGGGGACGATCGGCCAGTACTCGCAGTCGCTGGCGACGGCAGCCGAGGAGCTGTCGGCGGTCGCCCAGCAGATGGCCGGGAACGCCGAGGAGACCTCCGCGCAGGCCGGCGTGGTGTCGGCCGCCGCCGAGCAGGTCTCCAAGAACGTCCAGACGGTGGCCACCGGCACCGACGAGATGTCGGCGTCCATCAAGGAGATCGCCCAGTCGGCAACCGACGCGACCCGGGTCGCCAACCAGGGGGTGGAGGTCGCCCGGAGCACCAACGACACGGTGGCGAAGCTCGGCGTGTCGACGGCGGAGATCGGCGAGGTGGTGAAGGTGATCACGTCGATCGCCGAGCAGACGAACCTCCTCGCCCTGAACGCCACCATCGAGGCCGCCCGGGCCGGCGACGCGGGCAAGGGGTTCGCCATCGTCGCCACCGAGGTGAAGGAGCTGGCCAAGGAGACCTCCAAGGCCACCGAGGACATCGCGGCCAAGATCGAGGCCATCCAGGAGGACTCGGACGCGGCGGTCTCGGCGATCAGCCGGATCGCCGAGATCATGGACCAGATCAACGAGGCGCAGACGACGATCGCCTCGGCCGTCGAGGAGCAGACGGCGACGACGAGCGAGATCGGCCGCAACGTGTCCGAGGCGGCGACCGGCTCGACCGACATCGCCCAGAACATCGCCGGCGTGGCCACGGCGGCGAGGGACACCACCGGCGGCGTGTCCAACGCCCAGCAGGCCGTCGGCGAGCTGGCCCGCATGGCCAGCGACCTCGAGAGCGTCATCGGGCAGTTCTCCTACTGAGCCGCAACGACGGGCAGAAGGGCAGTTCTCATGCGCGCGCTGGTGGTCGACGACTCCAAGGCCGTCCGGTCGATCCTCACCCGGATCCTCGCCGACATCGGGTTCGGGGTCGCCCAGGCGGCCGACGGTGTCGAGGCGCTGTCCGAGCTCCGCAAGGCGGTGCCCGACGTGGCCCTCCTGGACTGGAACATGCCGAACCTGAACGGCCTGGAGCTGGTGGTCGCCATCCGCCGCCAGGGTGCCTACGACGGGGTGAAGCTGATGATGGTCACGACCGAGAGCGAGACGCAGCAGATGGTGCGGGCGCTCGACGCCGGTGCGGACGAGTACGTGATGAAGCCGTTCACCAAGGACGTCATCGTCGACAAGCTCGAGCTGCTGGGCTTCCCGGTGCGCCAGGATGCCTGACATCCGCGTCCTGGTCGTCGACGACTCGGTGGTGGTGCGCCGCCTGGTGACCGACAGCCTCGAGTCCGATCCCGACATCACGGTGGCCGCCGCCGCGGCCAACGGCAAGATCGCGCTGGGCCGGCTGGAGCAGGTCAACCCCGACGTCGTGGTGCTCGACATCGAGATGCCCGAGATGGACGGGCTGGCGACCCTGAGCGCGATCCGGGTCACGCACCCGCGGCTGCCGGTGATCATGTTCAGCACCCTGACCGAGCGCGGCGCCAGGGCGACGCTCGACGCCCTGGCCCGCGGGGCGAGCGACTACGTGACGAAGCCGGCCAACGTCGGCGGCGTGAACGTCGCCAAGCAGCGCATCCACGACGAGCTGGTCCCCAAGATCAAGGCCCTCTGCGGCCGCAGCGTCGCGCCCGCGCCGTTCGCGCCCGTTCCCCGCGCCGTCGCCCCGGGCGCAGCCGCGGGCCTGCGGCCTCGGCCGGCGGTGCCGGCCGAGGCCGCAGGGCGCGTCGACGTCGTCGCCATCGGGGTCTCCACCGGCGGCCCCGCCGCGCTGGAGCGCCTGTTCACCGACCTCCCCGCAGACCTTCCCGTGCCCGTCGTCGTCGTCCAGCACATGCCGCCGCTGTTCACCGACATGCTGGCCAAGCGCCTCGACGCGAAGACGCCGATGCGGGTCGCGGAGGGGACCGAGGCAGCGGTCCTGGTGGCCGGCGAGGCGTGGATCGCGCCGGGAGACCACCACATGACGGTCCGTCGCGACGGCCCGACCGCCCGGCTCCACCTGCACAGCGGCCCCCCGGAGAACTCCTGCCGCCCCGCGGTCGACGTGCTCTTCCGCTCCGTCGCCGCGGCGTACGGACCGGGCGTGCTCGCTGTCGTGCTCACGGGGATGGGCCAGGACGGCCTCCGGGGCGCCGAGCAGATCGTCGAGGCGGGCGGGACCGTCCTCGCCCAGGACCAGGCCACCTCGGTGGTCTGGGGGATGCCGGGCTTCGTGTCGGGGGCCGGGCTCGCCGACGAGGTGCTGCCGATCGGCCAGCTCGGGCTCGCCATCACCGAGCGGGCGAGGCGCGGTCGGGGCGCGGCCCTCCGGCAGCCGCCGGGCACGACCGCCGCCGTGCGGGCACCCAGTTCGGTGCCGGGCGCGCCACCCGGCCCGGCGAACGGCAGGGCCGCGTCCGCCGGCGGCGCCGACGCCGGACCGGCGGACCGCCACGCCCCGCCCGGGGGCGCGCCGGCCGGGCGCGGGTCGTGCA
>JAJZYI010000107.1 GCA_021798135.1 Actinomycetes bacterium
TCGGTGCGGGGACCACGGCTGCACCGTAGTGCGGCCGGCCGGGAGCATCGCACGGGGCTGCCCGGGGCGCCTACGCTCGGTCCCCGTGCAGACGCCGGTGGGGTGGCGGCATGCGATCGCCGACACCAGCAACTTCGACAGAGGCGTGGTGCCCGCCAGCGGCGAGCCCGCCGTCCTCGACCTCAGGGCCCTGCGCGCGCTGACGCCATACGGCCTGGTGGGCATGGCGTGCCTGGTCGCGCACAACGACCGCCTGCTGGCGCCGACGGTCCTGGCCGCGCCGCTCCACCCGCTGGCCGCCCAGGAGGTGGCCGAGGCCGGCCTGGGCCTGGTCGTGCACGAGTTCCTCTGCCCTGTCGACGGGGACCTGCCCGGCTGCGAGCCGGCCGGTCCGGCGCCGGCCGGCGGTCGCGGCACCGTTCCCGCCCGGCGCGGCCCGGGCGGTGGCGGGCGCATGGCGCTCGCGCTCTGCCAGCTGCACGGCGAGCACGAGGAGGCGAGGGCCGTGGAGGTGCTCCGGGCCAACCTGGCCGGCCGCGCCCGGCCCGACCGGGTGGAGCTGGCGGTCAGGGCGCTGCGCCTGCTCGTGGACAACCGCCGTGCCCACTCGGGCGCGTTCGACGCGTTCGCCGCCGGCGGGATCGTCGGCGGCGGCGCCGGTGAGCCGTGCATCGAGGTGGCGGTGGGTGACGCGGGCATGGGCGTGCTCGCCAGCCTGACCGACCGCGCCGCTGCCGGGGGTGCTCCCCCGGAGGGCGGCGCTGCCTCGCCTGCCGGCGCCGTCGCGGTGGCCGACGATGCCGGTGCCGCCGACGCCGTGCTCGGCGCCCGGCAGGCGGGGACCGAGGGCGGCGGTAGCCTGGCGGACCTCGCCACCAGGGTCACCGCGGCGGGCGGCGTGCTGCTGGTGCGAACGGGCACGGCCCGGCACGCTGCGTTCGCCACCGGGATCTCCCGCGCGACGGTCCCGTGGGTGCGAGGCACGATCGTGACGGCCGGCATCCCGGTGGGGATGCGGGTTCCGCCGTCCCCGCGGCCGCACCGTTCGGGGGAACACCCCGTGCACGCACCAGCACGTTCCGCGCGCTGACGCAGGATCCGAGTGTCGCCCGGTCGGGCGGCAGGCGCCCCGGCCGCAGCGTCGCGCCGGGCGGAGGTGGTGGGCCGTGCGGCACGGGGCGGATGCCGCGTGCCGCACGGCCCGACGGGCGCGGCGCCCCGCGAAGCTGACAGCATGGGACGCCGTGACGACGCCGCCCGACACCGTGGTCCCGGCTCCCGTCCCGGCCGGAACCACTGCGGGCGCCCGCAGCGTCGTGGCGCGCCCATGGCGGGCGGACGCCATCGCCCTGGCCGTGCTGGTCGTGGTCCCCGTGCTCGCCTTCGTGGTCCCGGCCGCCCTGGGCCACGCCGTCATGCCCGGGGACGACGCGGCCCAGAACTTCCCCCTGCGGGTCCTGGTGGGGCAACAGCTGCGGGCCGGGCACCTGCCCGTCCTGGCCCTGCCGATCTGGAGCGGCTCGCAGCTCCTGGCTGGCTGGAACGCCGGCGCCGCGTACCCGTTCACCTGGCTGTTCGCCGTGCTGCCGGGAACGGCGGCCTGGGCGTTCAACGAGGTGCTGGTGTGGTGGGTGGCGGGTGTCGGCCTCTACGCCTTCCTGCGCGCCAACCGGCTTCGTGCCTTCCCGAGCGCCCTGGGGTCCGTGTCGTTCGTCTTCGTCGGGTCCATGGACGCCCAGGTCGTCCACTTCGGCCTGGTTGCCGGGATGTCGTGGGTGCCCGTGCAGCTCCTGGCCATCATGCGGCTGACCGAGCCCCGGGGCACGGCGTCGAGGGCTCGTTGGGCCGCGCTGCTGGCGGTGGCCGCCGCCATGACGATCCTGGCGGGCGAGCCGCGGGCGATCGACATCGCCGTCGTCGTGTGCGGCATCTACGTCCTGTGGCGCCTGGTGCGGGCCCGGCGCCGTGCGGGCCCGGTCCTGTGGGTCGTCGGCGCCGGCGCGCTGGCCGCATGCCTCGCCGCGGTGCAGCTGGTGCCCGGCCTGCACGCGGTGGCGTCGTCGCAGCGGGCCGGCAACAGCGCCGCCCTGTTCACCAGCGGGTCGCTGCCGGTGCGGTGGCTGCTGCTGCTGCTCGAGCCCAACCTGCTCGGCGGATCGGGCTCCTTCGGCTCGCCGATGTTCCTGGCCAGCTACAACCTGACCGAGGTGACGGGCTACGTGGGCCTGCTCCCGTGGGTCGCCGCCTTCGCCCTGCTGGCACAGCTCCGCCGGAGCCACCGGGGCCGCCCGCTCCCCGAGTGGCTGGTCTGGCACGTGGTGGCGGCCGTCGGCATCGTGCTGGCCCTCGGCGGCAGCACGCCGGCCTGGCACCTGCTCTACCACCTGCCGCTGTTCGGCTCCCAGCGCCTGCAGAGCCGCAACATCATGGTGACGGACCTGGCCGTGGCGGTGCTGCTGGCGTTCTGGGCGGACGACTGGCTCGGCCGGCCCCGCCTGGCCGACGGTGCCCGGACCACCACGCGGCGCGAGCAGGTGCTCGGGGCGTTCCCCGCGGTCGCCGCGGTGGCGATCGGCGTCGCGTCGATGGGGGCGGGCGGCACCGTCCTGACCTGGCTGGGGGTCACCGGGAGCACGGCCGGCCCCGCGGCGCTGCTGCGCCCGTGGTTCGTGCCGACGGTGGCCCTCGGTGCCGCCGCCGCCGGGCTGGTGCTCGCCGGCCACCGCTGGCCGCGCCGCTCCCGGCGCCTGGCGATGGGCGCGCTCGTCACCGCCGACATCCTCTGCTTCGCCGTCACCTCGCTGTTCCAGGTGGCCCCGCCCACGGGCGGGCCGCCGCCGGTCGGCCAGGCGCACGTCGAGGCCGCCGCCGACCCGCCCCCGGGCGCGGTCGTGCCGGTCGACCGCCTCGGCATCCCCGGCCGCTTCGCCGTCTACGACCCGGCCCTCATCCAGGGGAGTGCCGTCCACGCGGCGGGCGCTCCCGACCAGAACCTGGTCGTCGGCGGCTGGTCGCTGCAGGGCTACACGGCCATCGTCGACGGGTTCTACGCGTCGGCGACGGGGTCCCACGGCGCCATGGGCTTCGGCCAGGACGTGTTGTCCGTGCCTGCCATCGGCGACGGCACCCTCGACCAGCTCGACCCCGGTGCGCTGCTCACCCTGCCGGAGTACCTCCTGGTCGACGCGGGCCGAGCGGCAGCGCAGGCGGCCTCGGGCTCGCAGTACGGGCCGGACCCGGCAGCCGGTCGACGGACGCTGGCCGGCGCCGGCTACGCGACGTGGTGGTTCGGCGAGCCGATCTCGCTGTCGACGGTCACCGCAGCCGAGCACGGCGCGCCACCGGGCGCGGTCCAGCTCGGGCTGATCGGACCGGCCGGCTCGCTGCGATGGCTGCCGACGTCCTCGGGGACGCCGTCGGGCACACCGTCGGGCGGGGCGGCGGGAGCGTCGGGTGGGGCGGCGGGAGCGTCGGGCGGGACGCTGGCGGCGAGCGCGGGAGGGGCCCGAGCCGTCGGGCTGGTGGCGCGCCCGACCGGGCCGGCCGGCGTGGGCGCCGTCGTGGGGGTGCCCGAGGTGCGGACGTCTGCGGGGACCTCGCTCCTCGCCGACGGCGTGCTCCAGCAGGCACTCGCCGGGGGGAGGTGGCGCTACGCGGGCCGCGACGGCCCGCTCGCGGTGTTCGCCGCCACCCACCCTTCCCCCCCGCTCGCTGTCCGGGCGAGGCCCGGGCACCCGCTGGGTGCGGCCACCGTCCAGGCGCGTTCGGGGCCGGCGCTGGCGCCGTGGTCGGCCACGGTCGACAGCCCGCACGGGGCGGTCGTGGTCCGCTCGGTGGCCGCCATCGCCGGCTGGTCGGCTCGCTGGGAGCCCGTCACCGGCCCGGCCCGGGCGCTCCCCGTCCGGCGGACCGGCCTCGTCCAGGCGGTGACCGTCCCTGCCGGCCGGGGGGTGCTGGTCTGGACCTACCGGGCGCCGGGCCTGCGCACGGGCGAGGTCGCCGGCATCGCCGGCCTGGTCGGTCTGGCGGGCCTCCTCGTCGTCGGCAGGCGCCGCCGGCGGCGGGCGATCCAGCCGACTGCTGACCCTCCTCGCTGACCGGCCCCGCCGAGCGCCCTCGCCGAGCGCCGTCGCCGACCGATGGGTACCGAGCGCCGTCGCCGAGCGCCCTTGCCGACCGATGAGCGCCGAGCGCCCTCGCCGTACGCCTGCCGCTCGCGCACGGGGTGCCGCCGTGCAGGCCGGCGACGTGCTCGCACCGGTGACCCCGAAGGCCGGCGACCCGGCGGGCGGCCGGCCTGCAGCACGGCGATCGCTGCGCTCGCGCCGGGCCGGGCCGCTATTGTCCGGGCTGCGGCCGGGGGGTACCGCTGCCGGGCATCGTCCGGGCGCCCGCTGACCTGAGGAGGGGAGCCGACGTGCAGACCGACGCAGCTGTGCTGTGGGAGGACGCCACCGAGTGGACGGTGGAGACCGTGGAGCTCGACCCGCCCAAGGAAGGCGAGGTCCTGGTCCGCTTGGCGGCGAGCGGCATGTGCCACTCCGACGAGCACGTGCGCACCAACGACCTGCCCGCGCCGCGACCGATCATCGGCGGGCACGAGGGTGCCGGCGTGATCGAGGAGGTGGGCCCCGGCGTGAGCGGCCTGGCGGTCGGCGACCACGTCGTCTTCGGCTTCATCCCGGCCTGCGGCCAGTGCCCGTCGTGCGCGTCGGGGCACTCCAACCTCTGCGACGTCGGTGCGGCGCTCATGGCGGGCTTGCAGCTCGACGGCACGTCGCGCCACCACACGCAGGGCCGGGACCTGCACACCATGCTCGGCCTGGGGACCTTCGGCCGGTACACGGTCGTCAACCAGGCTTCGTGCGTCAAGATCCTGCCGCACATCCCGCTGGAGCGGGCCTGCCTGGTCGGCTGCGGCGTCACCACCGGCTGGGGATCGGCGGTCAACGCGGCCGCCGTGCGGCCCGGCGACAACGTCGTGATCGTCGGCATCGGCGGGATCGGGGCGGCCGCGGTCCAGGGCGCTCGCCTGGCGGGTGCCGAGCGGATCTTCGCCGTCGACCCGGTGCCGTTCAAGCAGGAGATGGCCAAGCGCTTCGGGGCCACCCACGTCGCCAGCACCGCGGAGGAGGCCCTGGCCCTGGTCCAGCAGGCGACCTGGGGGCGCATGGCCGACAAGGTCATCTGCTGCAAGGGCGTCGGCCGCGGGTCGGAGATGGCGCCGATCATGGCGCTCGCCGCCAAGCTGGGCACGGTGGTCGTCACGAACATCCACCCGATGATGGAGTTCGACGTCACCCTGAGCCTGTGCGACCTGACCCTCATGGAGAAGAAGCTGGTCGGGTCGCTGTTCGGTTCGTGCAACATGCGGCGCGACATCCCCAAGCTGCTGGAGCTGTTCGGCGAGGGGCAGCTCGACCTCGACACCATGGTGACCCGAACGTACAAGCTCGAGGACATCAACCAGGGCTACCAGGACATGCTCGACGGCAAGAACATCCGGGGCGTCCTCCTCTACGACTGACCGCCGGCCGGGGCGTCCTCCCGCCGGACTGACCGCGACCCTCCGCCCGCCGCCGAGGTGCCAACGGCGCCGGCGCTCGCCATCCGGCGAGCCCGGGACGTCCGCCGGCGCTGGCAGGGCGGCGGCACGATGCCGTGTGCCGTGTGCCGTGTGCCGTGTGCCCAGCGTGGGTGCTGCAGGTGCCGGTCCCTGCGCGTCCGGCACGGCGGTCCCTACAGGTCCGGCACGGCGGTCCCGTGGCGCCCCTCGCCTCCGGCGAAGCGCGACGCGCCGTCGACGGTCTCGCCCGACCGGACCGGCACCAGGCCGTGGCGTACCTCGTTGGCCAGGGCGTCGCCGAGCGGCAGGCCCCACTGCTCGTAGGAGGAGGCGCGGTCGGCCCGCAGACAGGCCTGGGGGAACGCCGTCAGCCCGGCGGCGAGGTCGAGGGCGGTGGCGAGGGCGGCCCCAGGCTCGCACACCCGGTTGGTCAGGCCCCACGCCAGCGCCTCCTCGGCGTCGACGGCGCGACCGGTCAGGATCATGTCGAGGGCGCGGCCGTGGCCGACGAGCCGTGGCAGGCGCACGGTGCCACCGTCGACCAGCGGCACTCCCCAGCGCCGGCAGAACACGCCGAACACCGCGGTGCGGGCGGCGACCCGCAGGTCGCACCACAGCGCCAGCTCCAGGCCCCCGGCGACGGCATGGCCCTCGACGGCGGCGACCACGGGCTTGCTCAGCGACAGGCGGGTGCAGCCGAGCGGGCCGGGCATGCTCATGTCCTGGTGGATGCGGTTGCCCCGGCCCGAGCCGATGGCCTTCAGGTCGGCGCCGGAGCAGAAGGTGCCGCCGGCCCCGGTGAGCACGGCAGCGTCCAGGTCACCGGCCGACTCGAAGTCGGTGAACACCCGGAGCAGGGCGTCGGCGGTGGGCCCGTCGACGGCATTGCGCGTCTCGGGGCGGTCGATGGTGACGACCAGCACGCGATCGCGCGTCTCGGACCGGACGGTCACAGAGCGCGCCCGGTGCGGGCCGCCGTCGCCTGCGTCGATGGCATGCCACGACCATCGCGCGCCGCGGCGGCGTCGTCCACCGGTCCTGCGGCCGGCTCGTCACGGTCGTCGTTCGGGGTGAGGCCGTCCGGCGCCCGCCGGTGCCGGAGGGCGCGTGCCGGCCGCGCCCGGCGGTCCGTCCGGGTCGGTGACCGCTGGTTAGGGTCGGGGCCATGACGCAGCACGACGGAGCGGTGGGCAGGCAGGCGACCGCCGGGACGGGGCCCCTCGCCGCGGCGTCCCCGGTGACCGGCACGGTCAGCTCGGTGACGGTCGAGCCCGGGTCGACGGTGGTGGCCGGCGACCACGTGGCCGCGGTGGAGTCCATGAAGATGGAGTACCCGGTGACCGCCCCGGCCGGCGGGCGCGTCGCCGCCGTCGTCGCCGGGCCCGGCGACGCGGTGGCGGCCGGTGACCCGGTGCTGACCCTGGACCCGGCCCCGGTGACCACGGGCGACGGGGGAGGGGCGGCGGACCTCCCGGGCATGGCGGGGCCCACGACGGCCGCGGCGGTCCCGGCGGCAGCGGCAGGCGGGGAGCGGGCGGACCGCCCCGAGCTGGTCGAGCTGCTCGCCAGGCGGGCGCTGCTCGACGACGCGGCGCGGCCCGAGGCCATCGCCCGGCACCGGGCCGTCGGGCACCGCAGCGCCCGCGAGAACGTCGAGGACCTGCTCGACCCGGGGAGCTTCGAGGAGTACGGCGGGTTCGCCATCGCCGCCCAGCGGGGCCGCCGCAGCGTCGACGAGCTCCGCAGGGCCACCCCCGCCGACGGGCTCGTCGCCGGGTTCGGCCGGGTGAACGGCGACCGCTTCCCCGACGCGGCCGACTGCGCCGTGCTCGCGTACGACTACACGGTGCTCGCCGGCACCCAGGGCCAGATCAACCACCGCAAGAAGGACCGGCTGCTGGAGCTGGTGGCGCGGACGAGGGTGCCGCTGGTCCTGTTCGCCGAGGGTGGCGGCGGCCGGCCGGGCGACACCGACACCAGCGCGGTCACCGGCCTCGACACCATGGCCTTCGCCCTCTTCGCCCGCCTGAGCGGCCTCGTCCCGCTCGTGGGCATCGCCGCCGGCCGGTGCTTCGCGGGCAACGCCGCGCTGCTCGGCTGCTGCGACGTGGTGATCGCCACGGCCGACGCCAGCATCGGCATGGGCGGTCCGGCCATGATCGAGGGCGGCGGTCTCGGCGTGGTGGCCCCCGAGGACGTCGGGCCCCTGGCCGTGCAGGTGGCCAACGGCGTCGTGGACGTGGCGGTGGCGGACGAGGCGGAGGCGGTGGCGGTGGCGCGCCGCTACCTCGGGTACTTCCAGGGCACCGAGCGGTCGTGGGCGTGCGCCGACCAGCTGCGCCTGCGCGACGTGCTGCCGGAGCGCCGGGTCGAGGTGCACGACGTCCGGCGTGTCGTCTCGCTCGTCGCGGACGAGGGGTCCGTGCTGGAGCTCCGACCACGCTACGCCCCAGGCATGGTGACGGCCCTGGCGAGGGTGGAGGGCCGGCCGGTGGGGGTGCTGGCCAACAACCCCATGCACCTGTCCGGCGCCATCGACGCTCCGGGCGCGTCCAAGGCAGCCCGGTTCATCGCCCTGTGCGACACCTTCGACCTGCCGATCGTGTCGCTGGTCGACACCCCCGGCTTCATGGTCGGCCCGGAGGCCGAGGCGGTCGGCCTGGTCCGCCAGGCCAGCCGGATGTTCGTGGCCGGCGCACGCGCGACGGTGCCGTGGTGCTGCGTGGTGCTGCGCAAGGCCTACGGCCTGGGTGCGCAGGCGATGGCGGGAGGCAGCCTGCACGTGCCGCTGCGGACGGTGGCGTGGCCGGGCGGCGAGCTCGGTGGCATGGGCCTGGAGGGCGCCGTCCGCCTCGGCTTCCGACGCGAGCTCGACGCGGTGGCCGACCCGGACGAGCGGCAGGCCCTGTTCGACCGGCTGGTGGCCGCCGCCTACGAGCGGGGCAAGGCTCTGGAGGTGGCGTCGGTGTTCGAGATCGACGACGTGGTCGACCCCGCCGACACCCGCAGGGTGGTCGTGGACGTGCTGCGGGCCGCGGCCCCGCCGGGCCGGCGTGCCGTCCGGCCGGGGCCCGGGCTCGGCACCTGGTGACCCCGGTGACCCCGGGTCGGGGTCAGCCCGCCGGGTGGCGCACCAGCTCGACCACGGCGGCGACGTCGTCGCCCGGGGCCGACCGCCGGCCCGCCTCGCGGTAGCGCTCGGCGACCACGGCTGCGATCGGCAGCGCCACCCCGGACTCCCGGGCGAGGGCGACCGCGAGCTCCACGTCCTTGGCACCGAGGTCGGGGGCGAACCACCCCGGGTGCTCGCCGGCGAGGAGGTTGTCGAGCCGGTTGGCGAGCGCCGGGGGCACGAGCGGCGACGTCCGGAGGAACCCCTGCAGGACCTGGGGGTCGGCGCCGGCCGCCTCGGCCATGCCGAGGGCCTCGGCGACGACGGCGAGCTCGCCGAGCAGCAGGTAGTTGGCCATGACCTTCATGGTGGTGGCCGAGCCGGCGTCGTCGCCGCAGAAGCGGTGGCTGGCCGACAGGTCGCTCCACAGCCCGGCCAGGCGCTCGACGGTGCGCGGGGGGCCGCCCAGCAGCAGGACGGCTGCGCCGTCCTCGACGGCGTGCGGCGCGCCGAGGATGGGCGCGGCCACGAACCGGTCCGGCCCGACCTCGGCCGCCACGTCCCGGCTGGTGCGCGGCGCCACCGTGCTGGTGTCGACCAGCACGTGGCCGTCCGCGAGGCTCGCGGCGACGTGCTCGCGCACCGTCGCCAGCACCGCCGGGTCGTCCGCCAGCGACAGGATCGTCACCTCGGCCGCCTGGACCGCGGAGCCGGCGTCGGCCGCCGCCGTCGCGCCCGCCGCCACCGCCGCCGCCGTCCGCTCGGGCGTCCGGTTCCAGACGGTCACCTGGTGACCCTGCTCCACGAGCCGGCGTGCGACCGCCGTCCCCATCCGTCCCGTGCCGAGCACGCTCACGCGCATGGTGGTGTCCCTCCTCGTCCCGGGGTGCCAGAGGTCCGGGCGGTGCCGGCCCCCCGGTGCCGCCCGGCGATGCCTGGGCGCCGCGGCCCCGCAGTTCGCACCCTACCGGTGCCGCGCCGCAGGCGACGGTGCACCCGGGCGGGTGCTGCGCCGCCGGTGGTGCCGCCGGTCCTGGCTCTATGGTCGCGGGATGACCCCGCCGACCCGCTCGCCCGGACCGTCGCGGCCGGGCACCGCTGTGGCGCGCCCGGAGGCCGGCCGACGGCCCGAGGAGCGCGGCGGGGCCGGGGCCCGGCCGGTGACGGCACGATCGGTCATCGCCAGCATCCTGCTGCCGCTGGACCGTCCCGAGCTGCCGGCTCGCTCGCTCGTCCGGTGCTGCGACCTGTTCGGGATCGCCGAGGGCACGGCCAGGGTGGCGCTCAGCCGCATGGCGGCCCGCCACGAGCTCGAACACGTCGACGGCGCCTACCGCCTGACCGGCCCCATGCTGGAGCGCCAGGCCCGACAGCGCGAGGGCCGTGACCCGCAGCTGCGTCCCTGGGACGGATCCTGGCTCGTCGCCGTGGTGGTGGCGGAGCGGCGCGGTGCCGGCGACCGTGCCGCGCTGCGGCGGAACCTGCGCCACCAGCGGCTGGCGGAGCTGCGCGAGGGCGTGTGGGTCCGGCCGGACAACGTCGACGTGGCCCAGGCGGCGCCGTCGGGACCCCCCGGCATGGCGGCCGAGGTGTCGGCCCAGAGGCGGGCGGCCGAGGTGTCGGCCCAGAGGCGGGCGGCCGAGGTGTCGGCCCAGAGGCGGGCGGCCGAGGTGTCGGCCCAGTGGCGGGTGGCCGGGC
>JAJZYI010000108.1 GCA_021798135.1 Actinomycetes bacterium
GTCGACGCCGGGCAGCGTCGGCTGGGTGCGCTCACGGGTCGACAGCACGCCCAGCTCCTCGCGCTCCTCGCGGGGCAGGTAGTCGACGGCCAGCCGGCGGAAGATGTAGTCGATCAGGCTGGTGGCGATGCGCAGGTCGGGGTCGTCGGTGATGCCGGCGGGCTCGAAGCGCATGTTGGTGTACTTGCGCACGTAGGTGGCGAGCGGCACGCCGTGCTGCAGGCCCAGGCTGACCGAGATGGAGAAGGCGTCCATGATGCCGGCCAGGGTCGACCCCTGCTTCGACACCTTCATGAACACCTCGCCGGGCCGCCCGTCCTCGTACTCGCCGACGGTGACGTACCCCTCGCAGTCGGCCACCCGGAAGGCGAAGGTGCTGGAGCGCCGGCGCCGGGGGAGGCGCTCGCGCACGGCGCCGACGACGAGCGGCTCCACCTGCCCGAGGCGGGCGGCGGCCAGGGCGGCCTCGAGCTCGGCGACCTTGTCGCCCAGCTCGCGGACGTGCGCCTCGGTCGCCGACATCGTCGTCACCCCGGCGGCCTCGCCCTCGCCGGCCGACGCCTTCTTCGTGGTGGCCAGCGGCTGGGCGACCTTGCAGTTGTCGCGGTAGATGGCGATCGCCTTGATCCCCATCCTCCACGCGTCGAGGTGCAGCTGCTCGACGTCCTCGATGGTGGCGTCCTCGGGCATGTTCACGGTCTTGGAGATGGCCCCCGAGATGAACGGCTGGACCGCCGCCATCATCCGGACGTGGCCGAGGTAGTGGATGGTGTTGTCGCCCATGGAGCAGGCGAACACCGGCAGGTGCCCGGCGGCCAGGTGCGGGGCGCCCACGATCGACTTGTGCTCGTCGATGTGGCGGACGATGTCCTCCACCTGCTCGGGGCTGTAGCCGAGGCGGGCCAGCGCCCGCGGGACGGTCTGGTTGACGATCGACATGGTGCCGCCGCCCACCAGCTTCTTCGTCTTGACCAGCCCGAGGTCGGGCTCCACGCCGGTGGTGTCGCAGTCCATCAGCAGGCCGATGGTCCCCGTCGGGGCGAGCACCGACGCCTGCGCGTTGCGCACCCCGTGGACCTCCCCGAGCTCCACGGCGCTGTCCCACGCCTGCTGGGCGGCGCCGAGCAGGTCCGGCGGCACCAACTCCTCGTCGATCTCGGCGGCGGCGGCGCGGTGCATGCGCAGGACCTGCACCATGGCGTCGGCGTCCTCGTGGAAGCCGGCGAACGGCCCCATGCGAGCCGCGGTGCGGGCCGAGGTGGCGTACGCGTGGCCGGTGAGCAGCGCGGTGACCGCCGCCGCCCAGGCGCGCCCCTCGTCGGAGTCGTAGGCCATGCCCTGCGCCATCAGCAGGGCGCCGAGGTTGGCGTAGCCGATGCCGAGCTGGCGGTAGCGGCGGCTGTTCTCGGCGATGGGCTCGGTCGGGTAGTCGGCGTTGCCGACCAGGATCTCCTGGGCGGTGAACACGACCTCGACCGCGGCCGTGAACCCGGCGACGTCGAAGGTGCCGTCCTCGCCCAGGAACTTCAGCAGGTTCATCGAGGCGAGGTTGCAGGCCGAGTTGTCGAGGTGCATGTACTCGCTGCACGGGTTCGAGCCGTTGATGCGCCCGGCGTTCGGGGCGGTGTGCCACCGGTTGATGGTGGTGTCGAACTGCATGCCGGGGTCCGCGCACTCCCAGGCGGCCTCGGCGATCTGGTGGAACAGGTCGCGTGCCGCCACCGTGCGGACGGCCTCGCCGGTGGTGCGGGCGACGAGGGGCCACGCGGCGTCGGCCTCCACCGCCTGCATGAACTCGTCGGTGACCCGCACCGAGTTGTTGGCGTTCTGGTACTGGATCGAGAAGCTGTCGCGCCCGTCGAGGTCCATGTCGAACCCGGCGTCGCGCAGCACGCGGGCCTTGCGCTCCTCGAGCGCCTTGCACCACACGAAGTCCTCGACGTCGGGGTGGTCGACGTCGAGGATCACCATCTTCGCGGCGCGGCGGGTCTTCCCGCCGCTCTTGATGGTGCCGGCCGACGCGTCCGCCCCCCGCATGAAGCTCACCGGGCCGGACGCCGTGCCGCCGCCGTGCAGCCGCTCGGTCGACGCCCGGATGCGCGACAGGTTGACGCCGGCGCCCGAGCCGCCCTTGAAGATCACGCCCTCCTCCCGGTACCAGTTGAGGATGGAGTCCATGGCGTCGTCGACCGACAGGATGAAGCAGGCCGACGCCTGCTGGGGCACGCCGTGGACCCCGATGTTGAACCAGACCGGCGAGTTGAAGGCGGCGCGCTGGGTCACGACCAGGTACTTGAGCTCGTCGCGGAAGCACTCGGCCTCGCGCTCGTCCTCGAAGTAGCCGTCGCGCAGCCCCCAGGCCGCGATGGTGTCGACGACCCGGTCGGCGACCTGCTTGAGCGACCACTCGCGCTCGGGGGTGCCCGGGGTGCCGCGGAAGTACTTCTGCGCCAGGATGTTGGTGGCGTTGACGCTCCACGTCGAGGGGACCTCCACGCCCAGCTGCTCGAACGCCACCGTGCCGTCGCGGAAGTTGGTGATCCGGGCGTCGCGGCGCTCCCAGGTCACCTGGTCGTAGGGATGGGTGCCCTCCGACGTGAAGTGGCGGCGGATGCCGATGGCGGTTCGCTGCGGCGCGATGGCCATGTGTCGGTCCCCTCTCTCGTTCGGTCCCGGCCGGCCGGCCGGGTGCTGCAGTTCCCCGGGCGGCGCCCCGGCTGGCGCCGGACCGCGGTCCGCCACCCCCCTCCCACGGGCCTGCCGCCGGTGCGCCTGCCACCGGACGTCGCCACGCCGCGACCACAACATGTTGTGGTCGTCGCTGAGCCACCCACGAGATGTGGGGTCGATTACACCATTGGGATTCCGCCGGGTCAACACCTTCCGGCCGGCCGCACCCCAGGTGGGCGGCCGTTCGCGAAGGTTTGCGCTCGTGCCCCTGCGCACGCGGGCCCCGGGGACCACCGTGCGCGGGCGCCGCGGCGGCCGCCACCACCCTGGGCGGGCGCAGGCCGCCTCGCCCGCCCGCTGCACACCGCCGAAAGGGTCCGGCCCACGCCCGGCGGCCCCGGCGAGCCACGCAGGCGAGCCGCGCAGCTGAGCCACGCAGGCGAGCGGCGGCGGCGACCAGGGCCGTCGGGCGCTACCGGCAACCCGGCCGGGCCTTGCGCCGACCTTGCCAGTGGCCAATGGTTCAGTGATACTTGGCGTGGTCCACCGGGGACCGAGGAGGAGGGAGAACCATGGTCGACCTGACCACCATCGACTCCCCAGAGCAGCTGGCGACGCTGCTCCAGGGGATGGGCGACGACGACATCATCAGCACCGTGGGCCAGCTCGGCACCGACGCGGTGCTCGACAAGGTGTTCGAGGCGATGCCGGGCCGCTTCGACGCCGCCAAGGCCGGCACGCAGCAGGCCAACATCCAGTGGAACATCAACACCCCCGACGGCGCCAAGGCGTACTCGGTCGCCGTCGCCGGCGGCGGCTGCACGACCAAGGCAGGCGCCACGGACGGGCCCGACATCAGCCTGACGGTGTCGCTCCCGGTGTTCCTGAAGCTCGTGTCCGGCACCCTCAACGGCACCTCGGCCTTCATGGCCGGCCAGCTGCAGCTCACCGGCAACGTGATGACGGCCATGGCCATGCAGTCCTGGTTCGGCATGTGAGGTCCGCTGCCGCCGGCGTCGACCGGCGGCGCACCGGCCGGCCGGGTGCCCGTCCGGCGACGGCGGACGCGACGTCGCCTCCGACGCCCCCCGGCCGGCCGGGGACCGACCGCTACGACGGCTCCGCCCCGTGAGCCGCGCCCCTCGGACCGAGCGCCCTGCCGATGCGGTCGCTCAGCGTGGCCTGGACCTGGCGCTCCATGGCGCGGGCCAGCTCGGCGTCCACGACCTGGCGGACCAGCGGCCGTAGCCGCTGCACGACGGCGGCCAGCCTGGGCACCTCGGCGGCGGGCGGGGGCTCGCCCAGCGGGTCGAACACGTGCGTGGCCACCAGCTCCACAAAGCCGGCGGCCACGCGCTCCATGGCGCCGCGCAGCTCGGACGCCTGCGCCAGCGCCACCTCCAGGGGCACGCCGGCGCGCACCAGCTCCGCGCCGGCCCGCAGGAGCCCGGGGCTGCGCACCAGGAACCCGTCGCCGACCGGCACGAGCAGGTCCAGCCGCTGTGCCTCGGCGGCGACCTCGCGGGTCAGGTGGGCGCCGAACAGCGCCACCAGCTCCTCGGTCCCCATGACCGCCGACAGCTCGTCGCCCCACGGCGCCCCGATGGCGGCCTCGAGCCCGAGGAGCTGGGCCAGGTCCTGGCCGCGCTGCCACGCGCCGAGCAGCTCCCCGATGTTGGCGATGGAGTAGCCGCGCTGCAGGAGCGTCCCGATGAGCCGCAGCCGGGCGAGGTGCGCGGCGGCGTAGTACCCCACCCGGCCCTGGCGACGCGGGGGCGGCAGCAGGCCCCGCTCCTGGTACGCGCGCACGTTGCGCACGGTCGTGCCGGCCTCGGCGGCCAGCTCGTCGATCCGCATCTCGCCCGGTAGGCGCCCGGCGGCCTCGCTGCTCACCCGCCCATCTTGTCCGCTCGGCAGGCGGCAGCGCACCGCCGCACAGGGAAGCCACCGCCGGCGCACCGCCGCACAGGGAAGCCACCGCCGGCGCACCGCCGCACAGGGAAGCCACCGCCGGCGGCGCAGGGCTATCGTCCCGGGCCATGGCCCTCGCAGGTGCGGACGCGGCGGGCACGGGCCGGCCGGCCCCGTGCGTGGTCGCGGTCGACGCCGGCACCACGGGGGTGCGGGCCCTCGCCGTCGACGAGCACGCCGCCGTCGTCGACGTCGCCTACCGCGAGCTGGTGCAGCACTTCCCGCGCCCGGGCTGGGTGGAGCACGACGCTGCCGAGATCTGGGGCCACGTCGCCACCACCGTGGCCGAGGTCGCCGGCCGGCTGCGCGAGCGGGGGGTCGCCGTCGCCGCCATCGGCGTCACGAACCAGCGCGAGACCGTGGTGGCGTGGGACCGCCGCACCGGCCGGCCGCTGCACCGGGCCGTGGTGTGGCAGGACCGCCGGACCGCCGCCCGCTGCGACGAGCTGCGCCGTGCCGGGCACCTGCCCCTCGTGCGCCGGCGGACCGGCCTCGTCCTCGACCCGTACTTCTCGGCCACCAAGATGGCGTGGCTGCTCGCCGAGGGCGGCGTCGCCGACACGCCCGGCCTGGTCCTCGGGACCGTCGACGCGTGGGTCGTGTGGAACCTGACCGGCGGCGCCGGTCACGTCGGCGGCGGCCGGTCGGCGGGTGCCGGGACGCTCGCCACCGACGCGTCCAACGCGGCGCGGACCTCGCTGTTCGACATCGGCGAGCGGCGCTGGTCCCCCGAGCTGGCCGAGCTGTTCGGCGTGCCGCTGCGCGCCCTTCCCGAGGTCCGGCCGTCCTGCGGCCGCCTGGGGCTCGTCGCCGGCGACGTCGCCGCGGCCGAGCCCGCCCTGCGGGGCGTGCCGGTGAGCGGGGTGGCCGGCGACCAGCAGGCCGCCCTGTTCGGCCAGGCGTGCTTCGAGCCGGGCATGGCCAAGGTCACCTACGGCACCGGCAGCTTCGTGCTGGTCAACGCCGGCGCCAGCTGCCCCGAGCCGCCCGAGGGCCTGCTGGCCACCGTTGCCTGGGACCTCGGACCCGCCGCCGGCGCGCTGCCGCCCGTCGCCTATGCCCTGGAGGGCGCCGTGTTCGCGACCGGCGCCGCCATCCAGTGGCTCCGGGACGGGCTCGGCGTGATCGCCGAGGCGGCCGACACCGAGCCGCTCGCCCGGTCGGTGCCCGACAGCGGCGGCGTGCACGTGGTGCCCGCCTTCGCCGGGATGGGGAGCCCGTGGTGGGACCCCTACGCCCGCGGCGCCGTGGTGGGCATCACGCGCGGCACCACGCGCGCCCACCTGGCCCGGGCCGTCGTCGACGCCATGGCCCTGCAGGTGCGCGACGTCGCCGACGCCGTCCGGGCAGCCGTCGGCCTGCCGCTCAAGGTCCTTCGGGCCGACGGCGGCGCCGCCGTCATGGACCTGCTGCTCGAGCGGCAGGCCGACCAGCTCGGCGTGCCCGTCGCCCGCCCCCGCTCGACCGAGACGACTGCCCTAGGCGCCGCCAGCCTGGCCGGCCTCGCCGAGGGGGTGTGGGGATCGCTCGGCGAGCTGGCCGGCCTGTGGGCGCTGGACCGGCAGGTCGAACCGGCGCTCGACCGGGCCAGGGCCGACGCCGAGCACGCACGCTGGCTGGACGCGGTCGACCGGGCTCGGGCGTGGGCCGAGGCGGGCGCCGTACCGGGCTGACCGGCCGGCGCCTCGGGCGAGCGGCCCCTGCCTCGGGCGAGCGGCCCGCGCCTCGGGCGAGCGGCCGGTGCCTCGGGCGCCGCAGCACCCGTGCGCAGCCACGCCGGCCACGCCTGGCGCACGCCCACGAACAGGCCGTGGCCAGGGAGGATCCATGCCTCCGGCCTCGACGGGCACTAGCGTCGGTGGCACCGCCGCCGAGCGTGGCCCGGCCGGCGCCGTGAGGGGGGTTGGCACCCGGCTCGCCCGTCCTGACGCCGCCCGGTCCCGTCCCGGTGAGGCCGGCGTGAGTGTCAGGGCACCCGTCGTCGACGGGCTCGAGGCGAGAGGACCACCATGGGCATGGCACGTGCGTCAGCGGGACGTCCCGGCGAGCCAGGCGCCGGCGAGGACCGGCAACGTGGCGGCCCGCTGGCATGGCTGGCCGAGCGGGAGCTCCCCAGCTACCCGCCGACCGCGCAGCGGTACTTCTACCTGGCGGTCGTGATCGTCGCCTCGATCGTCCTGTGGTACCAGTACTACGTCCCGACGGCGGTGGCGCCGCTGCTGCTCCGCCAGTTCCACCTGTCGTTCCACAACTACGTGTACATCATCGTCGGGTCGAACGTGGCGGGCGTGGTGGCGGCCCTGTTCGGCGGGATCACCGACCGGCTGGGCCGCACCTGGGTGGTGATCGGCGGCCTGCTGATCGTCGCCCTGCTGCAGCTGGTCGCCATCCCGAACACGACCACGACCGCGCCGTTCGTCGTCTTCGTCGTGGCCGTCGGCCTGTTCGAGGGGATCATCCTGGTGGCCACGCCCGCCCTGGTGCGGGACTTCACCCCCCAGCTCGGCCGCGCCTCGGCCATGGGCTTCTGGACGCTCGGACCGGTGGCCGGCGTGCTGGTGGCCAGCCTGCTCGGCAGCCACACCATCAGCGCCACGTCGACCGACTGGCAGCGCGAGTTCATCATCTCCGGCATCACCGGCCTGGTCGTGTTCGTGGTGGCGCTGCTGTTCCTGCGCGAGCTGTCGCCGAGGATCCGCGACCAGGTGATGCGCACCGAGCGCGACCGGGCGCTCGTCGAGCTGCACGCCCGGGGGATCGACGTCGAGTCGGCCACCCGCCACCCGTGGCGGCAGATGCTGAAGCCCGACATCATCGTGTCCGCCGTCGCCGTGAGCGTGATGCTCATCATCTTCTACACGGCCTCGGGCTTCTTCACCGTCTACTTCAGCACGGTCTTCCACTCGGGCACGACGTACTTCACCCTGCCGCAGGCCAACGGGATCGCCGTGTGGATGTGGGCCGTCGACTGCGTCGGCCTGATCGTGTTCGGCGTGCTGAGCGACATCGTCCGGGTGCGGAAGCCCTTCATGGTGGCGGGCGGGGTCGGCGCGCTGATCTTCATGCTGCTGCTCATCTCGCACACCGGCCACCCCACCTCCGGCTACTACACGATGGTCTGGGTGACCTCGGGCGTGTTCCTGTTCACCGCCATGGCCTACGCCACGTGGATGGCGAGCTTCACCGAGACCGTGGAGGCCCGCAACCCCGCGCTGGTCGCCACGGGCCTGGCCGTGTGGGGCGGTCTCCTGCGGCTCACCGTGGCCGTGTCCCTGCTGATCCTGCCGCTGGTGGTCAGCTCCGCCAGCAAGGTCGTCGACAACCAGCAGTACCAGCAGTACGTGCCGCGCGCCCTCGCCATCGAGAAGCAGTACGGCCCCCTGATCGCCATCGTGCAGAAGAACCCGGCGCTGTTCGAGAAGCTGTCGAGCTACGCCAACCCCGCCGACATCCCCCCGGCGCTGCTGGCGCAGGCCATCGCGGCGGCCGGCGGGGGCAAGACCGGCCTGGACAACCTCCTCGCCATCAACAAGATCAAGCCCGAGCTGGCCTTCCTCCAGAAGTACCAGCCGTACCTCGTCGCGCTCCAGGAGGGGGCGAACGCGTCGCCGGCCGAGTGGCAGCACTGGTTCTGGGTGTCCTTCGGCGGCATCGCCGTCTTCATCCCGATGGTCCTCGTCATGAAGGGGCGCTGGAGCCCCAAGCGGGCCCGCGAGGACGAGCGGGAGCACGAGGAGATGGTCGAGGCCGAGCTGGAGCGGCTGCGCCGGGCCGGCACCGCAAGCTGAGGGCTCGGCGCTCTGGCTGACGCTCGGCGCTCCCGGGGCGCTCAGGCCGCCGGGTGGGAGGTGGACGAGTCGCCGCGGCCCTCTTCGGCCACCACCTCGCCACCGTGCCCGGCGGGCGCTGCGGCCAGAGCGGCGTCGGCGGGCGCCGGCGCCGCCACCATGCCGCCCGCCGGGGCCGCCATGGTCGCCACCACCGCCTGCTCGGCGCCGCCGACGACGTCGTGGCGCTTGGCGTAGCGGTCGACGTGCTCCTGGCCGGTCAGCTGGGCGATCTCGAACATCAGCTCGTCCGTGAAGGCGCGCAGGGCCATGGGGTCGTCGGCCCGGCCGGCGAAGCGCCGGGCGTCCAGGGGCTTGCCGAAGCGGACCTCGACGTGGCGGAAGGGCCGGAGCCACAGCGAGCCGCGCGGCTGGACCGCCGTGGTGCCGACGATGCCCACCGGGACCACCGGCACGCCGCATTCCAGGGCAAGGCGGGCGACCCCCGTGTGGCCCCGGTACAGCCGCCCGTCGGGTGACCGGGTGCCCTCCGGGTAGATGCCGAGGGTGCCGCCGGCCTGCAGCACGTCGCGGGCAGCCGCCAGGGCGCGCTCCGACGCGCTGCCCCCGTCGCGGCGCATGGGGATCTGCCCGGCCGCCCGGAAGAACCACGCCGTGCGCCACGAGTCGAAGTACTCCGCCTTCGCCACGTAGGTGACCCGGCGCCACAGCACCAGGGGCAGGAACAGGGAGTCACAGAACGAGATGTGGTTGGCGGCGAGGATCACCGGTCCTCGCCGCGGGACGTTGTCACGGCCGATGGCTCGCACCCGCCAGAGCCCGAACAGGAGGGGGCTGAGCACGGCCTTCAGCACCCAATAGGCCATGTTCTCACGGTAGCGCGAGCCGGGTCCGGAAGAAAAGTCCTGGCAGGAGGCATTGTCAGCCGCGCCGCCACGGATCCCACCATCAGTCACTGGAACCGTCGTCGTCACCACTCGATGCAGTTTTCGGGTCTGCCGCGCACGCGCTAGCCTCCCGCCGGTGAGCCGACGCTTGACGGCGCGGGGCCGGCGACGCCGCAAGGAGCTGCTGGACTTCGCCGCGCACCGGTTCGCCGCCAACGGCTTCCACCCCACGTCCGTCACCGAGATCGTCGACGGCGTCGGGGTCGGCAAGGGCGTCTTCTACTGGTACTTCGAGTCCAAGGACGAGCTGTTCCGGCAGATCCTGATCGACGCCCAGCGCGACCTGCGCCGCCAGCAGCGCCAGGCGATCGAGGACGAGCCGGACCCCCTCCGCCGCATCGAGGCGGGGGTCCGGACGGCGGTGCGCTGGCTCGACGCCAACCGCCACCTGTTCGCGCTGCTGGAGCTCGCCCGGGCCGAGGAGCGCTTCGCACCGCTCGTCCGCCAGGGCGAGGAGCAGGCGGTGGCGGACGCCCTGCCCCACATCCAGGCCGGGATGGACGCCGGGCTGATCCGGCGCACCGACCCGCTGGTCGTGGCTCACGGCATCGTCGGGGTGACCAACTACCTGACCCGAGCCCTCGTGCTGGAGCAGGGCACGCCGGCAGACCAGGCTGCCGACGCGGCGATCGCCTTCTGCCTGGAGGGCATCGTGTCGCCGGCGACGGCACGCGCCCGGCTGGGCCGGGCCGGCTGAGCACGGCGACGGCACGCGGCCGGCTGAGCACGGCGACGGCACGCGGCCGGCTGGGCGCGCTGACGGCGCCGGCGCGGCCCCGGGAAGGACACGGCGGCGCTCGGCCGCCCGCCCTACTGCAGCTTGGTCAGCACCCGGCGGAGGTTGCGCACGGCC
>JAJZYI010000109.1 GCA_021798135.1 Actinomycetes bacterium
CCGAGCCGGCCCCGGCGTGCCCTCGCGCCGAGCCGGCCCCGGCGTGCCCTCGCGCCGAGCCGGCCCCGGCGTGCCTTCGCACCGTCCGGGCCATGGTGTCCCCGCGTGCCGAGCGGGCCCCGGCGCCCCCTCGCCCCGACGGGGCCTCGGCGCACCGCCGCCGCTCGCGACCGGCTGCCCGCCGCCCCTGCGTGCTCACCCGCTCGACCATGCCGACCTCCTGCGACCCCGGCCGGCTCGAGCCGGCCATGGCACCAAGGCGCGCACGGCCCCGAACGGGCGATGCCCGGCCGGGCGTGCTCGCACCTGGCGCTTCCCATGGTGCCCGCAGGCGCGCGCACGCGGCAGGGCCGAACGGCACCACGGCCGCTGCAGCGGGAGCACGGGACGGCGGGCCGGGTCGGCGTGAGGGTTGCCGCCGGCCGCTGCGGCCCCGCCAGGTCGAGGTCAGGACGCGGCTCGCCCGAGGTGCTCGACGGCGGCGTCCGACCCGGGGAAGAAGAGGGTGGTGTGCCCCGAGTCGTCCCAGCGGACCATGTACGGGGGCGTTCCGCCCGGCCCGTGGATCTCCACGATCTGCCCCGTGTGCACGGGCTCCCCCGTGTGACGGCTCTTGACGACGATGCGGTCGCCCACTGTCGCTTCCATGGCGCCTCCTTCGCTCGTCACGGCCATCCTCGCGTCGTCGGCGGCGGCACGCCAGGGTCCAAGGTCACGGCCACGGCCGGGTCCCTCCGGTCGGACCGTGCCGGCCGGCACAGGCACGCCGACCGGCGCTGCGACCGTCCGTCAGCCCCGGCGTGCCCGCCGCTGCGCGTCGAGCGCGCCCGCGACCGTGGACACCCACTGGCCCTCGTCCCACCACTCCACGGTGGCCTGCCCGGCCAGCCGCAGCTCCAGCGGCACCAGCACCGCGCGCTGCACCTCGCCGAGGGACCCGACCTCCGCTGCCAGCTCCAGCACCTGGCCGGCGAGGTACGAACGTGCCGCTCGCCACCCGTCCTCGACGGTGCCGGCCCCGCGCAGGTCGGCCTCGTACTCGCGCCGCAGCTCGGCCTCCCGGCCGTGCGCCAGCAGGTTCGTCCACATCCAGACGGGCACGTAGCCGTCCCGCTGGAGCACCACCTCGGCCAGGTTCCCGGCCAGGAACGCCTCACACTCCGCGAGCAGCTCCGCCCCCGAAGCCGAGCGGCGCGGCATCCAATCCCACCTGCCAAGTCCCATGGCGCACACCTCCTCGCTCCGCGGTCGGTCCGGCCGCTTCCTGCTCTGCCGGATGGCACCGCCACGACTCGACGAGCGTGCGGACCTGCCGGCGCGCCCCTCCGACCGGCGCGCCGGCGGCCACGGCGGCGAGGTCGGCTGCCCCGGCGGCAAGTGCGGACCCGCGTCCACCGGGAACTTCCCCGATGGAGGCCACGCGCTGCGCACCGCCCGGCACCCGCTCTTCGTCCACGGCGACCACCTCCGGAGCCACGGTAAGCCCGGCGCCGTGCCGCCGGGCAGGGTCGAACGGCCCTGCGCCGCACGGGCTCGCGGATGGCGCCGGGCCGGCGCCGTGCTGCTTCGCGAGCGGCCTTGCGCCGCACGGGCTCGCGACCTGCGCCCGCCCCCGCCAGCCGGCCGCTGCGACCGTCACCGCCACCATCGCCGGCGCCACCCGCCCGAGGGACTTTCGACCCTGGTGAGCGGCCACGGCCCCGACCGACGATGGACCCTGATCCGATCCGGTCCCGGCTCCTGCGGTCGCAGGGCCCTGCGACCGGTCTGGCGGGGGTCGTGCCGGCAACGGCGCCGGCCGGCTCCCGAGGTCGATGGGCCCGCACCGCGTGCCCAGGCCCGAATGGCGGTGCTGGGCAGGTGGGCCCACCGAGGCGTCGAGGAGGAGGCCATGCTTGGTGCGACACAGCGACGCCGAGAGCTCCGTGCCGAGGTGAAGGACCTTCTCGCCTCCCTCGGCGACGACCCGTGGGAGATCGCGGCCCGCCTCGGGCGGACCGGCGTGCGCGGCATCCCCCACGACCCGCACAACTGCGTGGTCGCCCGGTACCTGTCGGCGATCGTCGGCACCGACCCGGCGGTCTCCCGGGTGGTCGTGTCGAGGACCGACCTGGCCCTGCGACGGTCGCGGCGCCTCGCCGTGCCCATCCGGGTCGTGCTGCCTCCCGCCCTGCGGGCGTTCATCAGCGCCTTCGACGCCTACGAGATCCCCGCGCTCGTGGCGCACACGCCGGCCGAGCCCCCCACCCGCCACCACTCGGGCGGGGCGGCCTGACGCGTCCACCGCCGGTACCGGCCCCGCCGGCAGCGGTACCGCTCGGACCACCGGCTGCCGGGTCCAACACCCCCACGTCCGGCCCGCCAGGCCCCCAGTTCCGGCCCGCCAGGCCGCCACCACCGGCCCGCCAGGCCCCGCACCCCCACCACCCAGCGGGGGTCGCCCGCCAGGCCCCACCAGTGGCCCGTCAGGCGGCCGGACGCCCCCCGGTGCCCGAGAGCCCCAGCGCGTCGAGCGCGAGGGCGAGCGTCCGCTCCGGAGGTCCCGACGCGTCGACGGGCCGGGCCGCCGGCCACGGGTCGGCCGCGGCGGCCATCGCTGCGGCCACCGCAGCCGTGGCGTCCGACAGGCGCTCCCCGGCCTGGCGGCGCCGCTGCATCCGGGCGGCCGCCACGGTGGGGTCGACGCGCAGCTGCAGCTCGGTGAGCACGCTCGCCGTCTCGCGAGCCACCACTCCTGCCTGCTGCCGCCAGGCCCGGTCCGTGAAGCTCGCGTCGACCACGACCGAGCGGCCCATGCCCACGGCGACGCGAGCACGGTCCAGCACCGTCGCATACGTGGCGGCGGTCCAGCCCGCGCCGTAGAGCCCGGAGCCGTAGGCCGACGGGCTGGGGCGGTCGACGGGCACGCCTGCGAGCTCCTTGCGCACCTCGTCGGTCCGCAGGACGTCGGCGTCGAGCGCGGTCCCCAGGCCGTCCGCCAGCACGGACTTGCCGCTGCCGGGCAGACCACCCACCAGTACCAGCCGGACCGTTGCGGCGCCCAGGTGGTCGGCCGCCAGCCGGTGGACGGCGCGGGCGGCTTCCGCCGCGCCGGGACCGCCCTGGGCCGCCCGCAGGCAGCCGACCTTCGCCCGGACGTACGCCCGGGCAGCGACGTAGTGGTGCAGCAACGACCCCGGCAGCACGGTGCCGGCGAGCTCCTCGTAGTCGGCACGCAGCGCCCGAGCCAGCTCGGGTCGGCCCAGGCGCTCCAGGTCCATCAGCATGAAGGCCAGGTCGGCGGCGACGTCGACGTGGCGGAGCCGGTCGTCGAACTCGATGCAGTCGAGGATGCGGGGCCCGTCGTCCAGGCAGAACACGTCCTCCGCCTGGAGGTCCCCGTGCCCGTCGCACACGTGGCCCCGGGCGACCCGGTCTCGCAGCAGCGGTCCCCGCCCCTGCAGGTAGCGCTCGGCCATCTCGCCGATGGCGGCGTCGGTGGCCTCGTCGAGCACCGCCCCCACGAACGGGGCGAGCTCCGCCCGGTTCGCCCGCCAGGCCGCCAGCAGCGCCCGGGGCCCGGCCGCCCTGTCGATGTCGGGCCCCCTCGCCGCCCCGGCGTGGAACGCCACCAGGACCCGGGCCACCTGCCTGACGCACGAGCGCGCCGTCGCCGCGTCGCCGACCAGCGCCGACAGCCGGCGCGACGCCGGCAGGCGCCGCATGACCACCGCGTGGTCGACCGTCACGCCGCCGACCGACACGTCGGCCACCCCGAGGTAGACGTCCGGTGCGAGCCGCCGGTTGAGCGCCACCTCGCGCCGGCAGTCCTCGGCCCGGGTGGCGAGGTCCGAGAAGTCGAGGAACCCGAAGCGCACCGGCTTGCGGAACTTCAGCACGCGGTCCCCGAGGAACAGGAGCGCCGAGATGTGCGTCTCCACGACCGCCGCCGACGCGGCGCCGGCTTCCCCGGCTCCCCGGCCACCGGCGCCCGACGGCGCGTCGACACCCGTCAACGGGTCCATCGGCCTCATCGTGCCGGCCGCCACCGTGCGCCGCCAGGGGCGATCGTCACCGGCGCCGGCGGGACGCGGGTGACGACGGGTTCACCGCTCGGCCAGCACCGCGTACCACAGCCGGTCCGCCACGGCCACGACAAGGTCCCCGCACCGCGCGTACGACCGGTAGAGCTCGCGCGACGTGAACACGGCCCGGAGGTCCCCCACGGCCACCAGGTCGGCCATCGCCCTGCGGTAGGCGCGCTCCACGGCGCGCGCCCGGCGGACGGCGGCGTCGGCCGCCGCGCCGGCGTCGTCGGGGTGGCCCCCGAGCGCCGCGAACCCCTCGACGACGTGGCCCATGGCGTCGTGCAGCCGTTCCGCCATGGTGGCGGCATGGCGGTCGGGGACCCACCCGATCGCCTCCGCCTCGGCCGTGATGTTGCGCACCGCGTTCACGACCCGGTCGCAGCGCTCCGACAGGAGGTACAGGTCCTCCTGGTCGATCGGCGTCGCCAGGGCGCCGCGCAGCGCCTGGAGCAGGGTCCGCCGTGCCGTGTCGGCGTCGTGCTCGAGCTGGAGCACGGTCGCCGCCAGGCCCTGGTCGGCACCGCCCGACCACTGGGCGAACACCTCCATGGCGCGCAGGCTCACGTGCCCCTGGGCGACGAGCAGGCCCACGACGTCGGGCGCGAGCGAGAACCAGAAGCGCCGGAACAGGCCGCGCTGGCCTCGCTGCGAGCGCGCCGGGCGCAACCCGCGGTCGCGGCTCACCCCCCGGCCGCCCGCCACAGCCCGAACAGCCCCGCACCGAGCAGGCCGCACGCCGGCACGGTCACCGCCCAGCTGGCCAGGATGCGCGTCACGCCACGCCAGCGTACGTGGCGCCGCCGCCCGGCCAGCCCGGTCCCCACGCGCGCCGACGTCGTGACCGCCGAGGTCGACAGCGGCAGGCCCGCTGCCGCGCCCAGCAGGATCACGCCGGCCGAGGCCACCTGGGCGACGAGGTCGTCGACCGGGCCCGCCGGCGCCAGCCCCCGGGCGACCGTCTGGACGAGGCGGCGCCCCCCCACCACCGTGCCAGCGGCCAGCACGGCCGCGCACGTGACCCGGACCCACGCGGGGATGCTCGCGCCCGGCCCGAGCACCGATGCGCCCGACAGCCCCGCCGCCAGCACGCCCATGGCCTTCTGGCCGTCGTTGGTGCCGTCCGCCAGCGCGACGGCCGCGGCGGCCAGCCACACGCCCGTGTCGAGCGCCGGCCTCGCCGACCGGCGCAACCGCCGCGACAGGCGGCGAACCGGGACCGCCACGGCACCGGCCGCCACCGCACCGACCACGGGAGCGAGCACCACGCCGGCAAGGACGCCGACGACGCCCGGCGCCGCGAACCCGTGCGGCACGTGCCCCCACGAGACCGCGCCCCACCCGCCGGCCACCACGCCGGCCCCGGCGAGGCCGCCCACCAGCCCCACGCTGGCGCTGACGGGCAGCCCCCGGCGGGTCGTGAGCCACGTGAAGACGACGGAGGCGGCGCTCGCCGCGGCGAGCGTCGGCGCCAGCTGCGCCGGCGGGACGTGCACGATCCCCACCACCGTGCGGGCCACCGCCGTCCCCGCCAGCAGCCCGCCAGCCAGGTGCCAGGCGACCGACCACGCCACCACCCGCCGGTAGGGGCCGGCGCGGGCCGAGACGAGGGCGGCGCTCGCGTTGGCAGCGTCGCCCGTCCCGAGCAGGGCGGCGAGGGCGATGCCGGTGAGCACCACGGCCGCCGTCGCCATGGCGGTCATCCGAGCGCCGGGACCGGTGCACCTGCGGGCCTGCAGGTGCTCGGTGCACCCGCGAGCCCGCACGCGGCCGGTGCACCCGCGAGCCCGCACGCGGCCGGTGCACCCGCGAGCCCGCACGCGGCCGGTGCACCCGCGAGCCCGCACGCGGCCGGTTCGCCTGCGGGCTCGCAGGTACCTCGTGCGCCAGCGAGGCCGCAGGTGCCCGTGAGACCGGGCCACGACGCCGACCCGCCGCCGGTCCGCCCGCCGGTGCCCGGCAGTCGCTGCGGCATCCTCCCGCTCGCCGAGGCCGAAGGTCCCGACACCCGCCGCTCGGGACTTTCGGCCCTGCCGACGCCGGTGCCCCGGGCACGACAGTGAACACGTAACCGTTGGCAATGACCGCCAGCGGACACGGAAGAGAGAAGGAGCGGGCCATGCAACGCAAGGTCTTCGACGTGCTGGCCAGTGCGGGTGGGGCGCTGGTGACGGTTGTGCTGGTGGTCGCGGGAGCGCTGCTGATGGTGGGCTACAGCTTCGCCAACTCCAACGTCCACAACCAGCTGGCCCAGCAGCAGATCTTCGTCCCGGCCCTCGGCAGCTCCGAGCTCGCCAGCCCGCAGATCGGCCCGTACCTCAACCAGTACGCCGGCCAGCAGGTGCTGACGGGCCCCCAGGCCGAGGCCTACGCGAACCACTTCATCGCCGTGCACCTGAGCGAGATGCCCTACGGCGGCGTCTACTCCAAGGTGAGCGCTGCGGCCCGGGCCAACCCGACCGACGCCAAGCTGCAGGCTGAGGTCCAGACGGTCTTCCAGGGCACCACGCTGCGCGGCCTGCTGCTCGAGGCCTACGCCTTCTGGACGTTCGGACAGATCGCCCTGTGGGCGGGCATCGCCTCGTTCATCCTGGCCTTCCTGATGGCGTTGCTGACCGGGTTCGGCATCTGGCACGCCCGCCGGGTCCCGGCGGAGGAAGAGCTGCTCACCACCCGGCACGAGCCGGCGCTCGGGACGGCCTGAGCCCGGCGCCCGCACCCTCGGGCACGACCCGCTGCCCGGCCCCGCCTGCTGCGGGGCCGGGCAGCATCGCGTCCGTGGACCGGTCACGTCTCGGCGCCGGCCAGCTCCCGGGCCCACGCCACCACGTCGTCGGGCTCGGCGGCGGCGAAGCGGTCGCTGATCCACGTGCCGGCGGGCTCGCCGTCGATGCGGCGTGGCGCCCCGCCTGCGTCGCGCAGGGCCCGCTCCAGCAGCCCGTGCCGGGCCAGCGCCTCAAAGGGCTCCGGGTCGTAGCCGCCGGCGGCGACGATCTCGGTCACCTGGTCCAGGCCCAGGTCCGCCTCGGCCCAGAACTCGACCCACGTGGCCACCTCGTCGGGCCGCAGACCCCCGGCGAGGTACGCCATCCGGTCGCGGTCGGCGGCGACGATCCGGAGCACCTCCCAGAGGCGACCCTCCCAGTTCCCGTCACGCGCCGCCAGCTCGACGACGCGCGCCGGCACGGCCCCGTCGAAGCCCACGTGCCGCGCCAGCTCGTCCCGCAGGTCCTCCGTCGTCATCGTCGTCATGGTTCGGCCCGGTGCTCCAGTGTTCGGCGTCGACCGCGCCGGGCCTCCGGGTCGGCGTCCCGTACCCGGCGCAGGGTCCCCGGGCGAGCAGGTCGCCCGAGGTCGTGCTGCCGAGCGTAGGCTGCAGCGGGTGCGCCGGCCACGTCCCGGGCAGTTGCGTGCGCGCACGAACGAGGCGACCGGCACCCGGTCCCCGGTGGCAGGACCCGACCGCACCTCGCGTCGGTCCAGCGTGTGCCCGGTCCCACCGGGACCGAGCCCCTGCTGGTGACCTTCGGCCCTGGCCCGCCCGGCGGCACGCGCGGATGCTGGAGGCAGGAGCGAGGAGCCGGGCGCCGGCAGCCTCCAGCGGGTGTCTACGGGCACACGGCCGGGCAGGAAGGGGTGTCGCATGTTGGCGAGGGACAGCTACGAGGACGCTGTGGGTGCGGACCGCCTGGGTGGCTCTGCCCATCCGGTGCACCGCTTCACCGCCGGGCGGATCTGCCGGCAGCCCGGTTGCACGACGGTGTTGTCCGTCTACAACGACAGCGACCGCTGCGCGGCCCACGACTTCGCGCACGTCGGCGCCGGAGCGGAGCGCCGCACGGCGAAGAAGGCCGAGCAGGGGCAGCGAACGTCGGCTGCATGAGCGCGGGCCGCCGAAGCGGGAACCGGCGTGCGCAGCGCGGCGCCGGAACGGCGGCGGCGGCCACGCCGGCCGAGCGCCTGCGCCGTCTGAGCGGCCAGGCGTGGGAACGGCTGTCGGACGCGGCGGGATCGGAGCCTGGCGCGCGTGCCATGCGCCACGCAGACGACCTGGGGTGGAGCGCCCTGGCCCACCTGATCGCCGCCGAACGGTCCCTCGTCCGGGCCTTCCGGTTGCTCGAGGACGAGCAGGCGCACCTGGCCGCATCCCAGCCCGCCGAGACCACCGCAACCGCCGGCCCCGCACCGGCTGGCACCGAGGCGGGCGGGGGCGCGGCCGCGGCGCCGGGGCAAGCCACCGGGGACGCCGGGGACGCCGGGGCCGCCGAGCCTCGCGAGCCGCCGCTTGCGACCGCGCCACCTACCGCTGCGCCCGAACCCCCTCCCCTGCTGCAGCTCATCTGGGTCTGCCGAGCCGCCGAACGCCTGGCGACGCTGTTCGACAACGCGCCGGTACCGGCCACCGGCACCGCTGCCCGTGCCCCCGCAGGCGCTCCCGCTCCCCCACGGGCACCCGCTCCCCCAGGCGCACCCGCACCCGCAGGACCTCCCGCTCCCCCAGGCGCACCCGCTCCCACAGCCGCACCCGCACCCGCACCCGCACCCGCACCCGCACCCGCACCCGCACCCAGGAGCGGTCCACCCCGTCGCGGCGAGCCCCGGCCACCCGGCGAGCGCCGCGGCCAGCAGCGGCCTCGGCCGGCGACCCGCTCCAGGCTGGCGGGGCGTGGCGGCACGCGGGTTCCCACGGCCGGAGAGGCTCGGGGGGCCGACGCTGCAGGCGCCGAGCCGCAGCCTCGCGCCGGAGGTCCGCCCCCCGACGTCGACACCTGGGTGGACGACGCCGAGGGCCACGTGCGCGCCGCCATGGACCTCCTGGGCACGACCCTGCTCTCACCGAGCCGCTGAGGGCCCGACCGGCCGCTCGGCGTCGACGGGCTCGCCGTCAGGGCCACGTCCGCAGGGTGACGGCGGCGCTCCCGGCGTGCGGCGAACGGCCCCGCTGAGAGCCGGCATCCGCGTGCCGCGGGCGGCCCGCGTGCGACGAACGGCCCCGCTCACACCCGGCACCCGCGTCCAGCGGGCGGCCGCGTTCAGGCCTGGCGTGCCCGGCGGTCGCCGGCGTGCCGGTCCTGGCCGCGCCGGTCCCGGCCGCGCCGGTCGGCACCACCGGCCGGAACCGCGGCCTGCACGCGGTGGCGGGCCAGCACCGGTGCCGGCAGGCGTCGGGACGGGTCGCCCCCCTCCAGCAGGATCCGACGCTCGGCGGCCGCGATCGTCCGCCGGACGTCGTCCACGGCGTCGGGGTCCACCGAGATCGACGTGATCCCCATCCGCACCAGCACCTCCGCCAGCTCCGGGCGGTTCGACGGCGCCTGGCCGCACAGCGAGGACGTGATCCCCGCGTCGCGGCTGGCGGTCACGATCCGCTCGATGGCGTCGAGCACCGCCGGGTCGGCCTCGTCGAACACCTCGGCGAGGACCGCCGAGTCCCGGTCCACGCCCAGCATGAGCTGCGTCAGGTCGTTGCTGCCGATCGACACGCCCTGGATGCCCATCGCCGCGTACGCCGGGATCCAGTACGCCACCGACGGCACCTCCGCCATCACCCAGACCACCAGCTCCCGGGCCTGGGGGTGTGCCCGGACGATCTGCAGGCAGCGCTCGAGCTCCCAGGCGGTGCGGACGAACGGGATCATGAGCCGGATGCCCGGCGTCTGCGCGGCGACGCGTCCGAGGACGTCCAGCTCCAGCCCGAAGAGGTCCGGCTGGTCGACGTACCGGAAGCAGCCCCGGTACCCGATCATCGGGTTGTCCTCGACCGGCTCGGCGTCCTCCCCGCCCTCGAGCCCGCGGAACTCGTTGCTGCGGAAGTCGATGCTGCGGTAGACGACGGGCCGCGGGTGGAAGGCGCGGGTCACGCGCAGCACCGACTCCGTCATGGCGTCGACGAAGGCGTGCTCCTCGCCGCGCTCGATCAGCCGGCGGGGGTGGACGCCGCCGAGAGCGTCGGCGACCATGAACTCGGCGCGCAGGAGGCCGACGCCGTCCACGTCCATCGCCGCGACCTCCTCGGCGTTCCCGGCGGCGGCGACGTTGACGTACAGCCGCGTCGCCAGCGGCACCGGCGCCGCCCGGCCGTGGCGCGCGCCGGGACCGGCCGCGGCCGGTGCCACCTCCTCGCCCACGGCGTGCCCGCCGGCCGCCGCCACCCGGGTT